>CAVKNR010000215.1:0-2753 GCA_963657575.1 Sodaliphilus sp. | reverse complement strand
CGCCCCACGCGCGCGTTAACCATAAGCCCCGCGCACATGCAGCAGGGCTCGAGCGTCACGTAGACCGTGCAATCGGAAAGGCGCCAACGACCGAGCGACCGCGCGGCGGCGCATAGGGCCGCAAACTCGGCATGTGCCGAAGGGTCCTGGTCGAGCTCGCGGCGATTATGCGCCCGCGCGACGATCTCGCCCGCGCGCACTACCACGGCACCAATCGGTACCTCGCCCACCGCAGCGGCGGCGCGCGCCTCCGCCAGCGCCTCGCGCATGAACTTCTCATCGATTCCGGTGCTCGTCATCGTTCGCCTTCCCTGTTGCAAACCCAAAACGATGCTATCATTACGACTCACGGAGAGATGGCAGAGCGGTTGAATGCGGCGGTCTTGAAAACCGTTGAGCGCGAGAGCGTTCCGGGGGTTCGAATCCCCCTCTCTCCGCCACTCTTAGTGACTCACCGGCGTCATGGTCCGCTCGAACAGCGCATCGACCACGTCGGCGATTTCGGATCGGCGCTCTAGTACGTGGCCCGATTCCCACCACATGGTAAAGAGTCGAATAATACCGCCGGCGACAAACTCAGACGTTGTCTCGAGCGATACGGGCGCGAGCGCGTCCTCGTCAAGCGCACTCATCACGCGCCCGCGTATGGAGCGCGCGATGCGGTCGCAAATCATGCTGGTCAGCATACCCGACATACTGCTCGCCAAAATGTTATCCATGAGCTGCTCATGCGCCAGAATCAGGTCCATGGCATCGGCGAACACTTCGTGGCGAAGCGCGCGTACGTCCTCGGCGCCATCCGCATCGGCCCGCTTTTGCGGCAGACCCGACATGAGTTCATCGATATAGAAGGCAAAGTAATCGTTTTTGTCGCGGAAGTGCTTGTAGAACGTCGTCCGACGAATCATAGCACGGTCGCACAGCATGGCAACCGTCACGTCCTCAAACCGATGCTCTTCGAGCAGCTCAGTAAAGGCCTCGAACAGGGCCCGATAGGTTTTCTTGATGCGAAGGTCCATACGTATCGCCCTCCTCAAGGAAAAGACAGCACTCACTAATCTGTCGCATATCTTACACCTGTACCTCGCGCGCTTTGCCCCGGTGCCGACCCCGACGAAAACACAACGCTTACCGGAAAGTTCGGCACGACAAAACGTTGCGGGTATACTAGTAGCGTTATACCAACGGCAGCTGGCGCATGCCGCCGCGGCCATTCGAAACGGAGACATCATGCTTCCCGTCATCATCGGCATCGTTGTTGTCATTGTGATTGCCTGCGCCATCGCCGGCATCTACAACAACATGGTCACCAAGCGTAACCGCATCGATAACGCCTGGCAGAACATCGATACGCAGCTGCAGCGTCGCAACGACCTGATCCCCAACCTGGTCGAGACTGTCAAGGGCTACGCCAAGCACGAGCAGGAGACGCTCTCCGCCGTGATCAGCGCGCGTAACACCGCCGTCAAGGCCACCACGCCCGAAGCCAAGATGGAAGCCGACAACGTGCTGACCGGTGCGCTGCGCCAGCTCTTCGCCGTAGCCGAGGCCTATCCCGATCTTAAGGCAAACACCAACTTTACGCAGCTGCAGGCATCGCTCGAGGATACCGAGAACAAGATTAGCTATGCACGCCAGAGCTACAACGACTGCGTGCTCAGCTACAACAACGCCATTCAAACGTTCCCGGCTGTCATCTTTGCCGGCATCTTCCAGTTTAAGGAGCGCCAGGGCTTCGAGGCCGCCGAAGCAGCCCGCCAGGCCCCGACCGTCAAGTTCTAGTAGTTTGACAGCGCATCCTTAATCGGCCAAATGCATAAACCGCCCCGTCGAATGCATACTTCGACGGGCGGTTTCCTTTTTCGCGAAGGTCCCCCTCTAAGCGTCGTGCATTTTTAGGAGTATTCAACATAACCAAGAGCTTCGGGCGCCACGATAAATGCCAAAGACCGCGAATATCCCTGCAAATCAAACGCTGCCAGCCCATAACCCCGCCCATCATTCGTAGAAAACATCGAGAACTCCCGATTTTTTGCCCGAGGTCGGTATGCAGGGACCTTCGACTGCAGAATACTCGCAAAAATGCACGTCGCCACCGCCCCCACATGGCGCGAAGCAAAGCAAAAGCGCAGCCTAAAAGGCCGCGCACCATCTTTATTCAGATTAATCATTGCCCGTTGTGACATCGCCGAACCCGCAGGGCAGAGAACAAGTTCCCTCCCGGCGCACTCCGCAGGACGCAAGAAGCCCTCGCCGCACGAAGTGCGCAGCGAGGGCTTCTTGCATGTCCGAGGACGCGCCGGGAGGGAACTTGTTCTCTGCCCGGATAGGTAAGACAAATTACGCGACGGTGTAAACCCAGTTGTGCTTGTCCTCGACAGCACCAGACTGGATACCAGTCAGGGTCTCGCGAAGCTTCTTCATCACAGGGCCGATCTCGGTGTATCCAGCCGGGAAGGTCACGGTCTCGTCGGCGCCGTAAACCTTGTTGTCGATTTCGCCAACCGGAGAGATGACGGCAGCGGTGCCGCACAGGCCGCACTCCACAAAGGTGCCGGCCTTGACCTCGGCCCACTCGACGGGGCGCTGGTCAACGGTCATGCCCAGGTCCTGAGCAACCTGAACGAGCGAACGACGGGTGATAGAGGGCAGGATGGAGTCGGTGTGCGACTGCGGAACGACGAGCGTGCCATCCTCTTTCACGAACAGGACGTTGGCGCCACCGGTCTCCTCGACATAGGTGCGGGACTCGG
>CAVKNR010000214.1:0-2763 GCA_963657575.1 Sodaliphilus sp. | reverse complement strand
GACGGCGCCATCATCACCACCTTTGGCGACATGATGCGCGTGCCCGGATCGTCCACCTCGCTTGCCGCGCAAAAGGCGGCGGGGCACGACATCCGCATCGTCTACTCTCCGCTCGACGCACTCGACATTGCCGAGCAAAATCCCGAACGCCCGGTCATCTTTATGGGCGTCGGCTTTGAGACCACAACGCCCACCATTGCCGCCGCTATCCTGGAGGCCGACGCGCGCGGGCTCCAGAACTTCTCGGTCTACTGTGCTCACAAGACCACGCCGCCGGCTCTGCGTGCGATCTCCAACGACCCCGAGACGACCATCGACGGCTTTATCCTGCCTGGTCACGTCGCTACCATCACAGGCCTGGCACCCTTTAGCTTTTTGGTCGACGAGTTCAATACCCCGGGCGTGGTCACGGGATTTGAGCCGGTCGATATCCTGCAGGGCATCTGCATGCTGGTCCAGATGGTTGTCGGGGACAAGCCCGCGATTGGCAACGCCTACCGCCGTGGCGTCAACGCTGGCGGCAATCCCGTAGCTCGCCAGCTGGTCGAGCAGGTATTTGAGCCGTGCGACACCACGTGGCGCGGGCTGGGACCGATTGCCAACTCGGGTCTTTCCATCCGACCCGAATTCGCGCGCTTTGATGCCGACGCCCGCTTTGACGTGCCCATTGAACCGACGGTCGAGCCACGCGGGTGCCGCTGCGGCGACGTGCTGCGCGGTGCCATCACGCCGAGCGACTGCCCGCTCTTTGGCCACGCATGTACGCCCGAACACCCCGTCGGCCCCTGCATGGTGAGCTCCGAAGGCAGCTGCGCGGCGTACTACCGTTACCGCGACTGCTAGGCTCCGCCGTTCTAACGAACGGCGGACCGGCCGACGCTGCGCACCATTCAGGCGAGCGATTTGCCTTTCAATCGTCGGCTGCGGGCAAAAGCCCAGCAGCCTCCTCTTTCAAGGCAACTCACTTCGTCTGAATGGCGCTCGCTGACTTTTACTTAACATCGATTTTGCCACACTCGGCTATTGCCGATTCCACCCACGATTGGAGTTTTGGATATGTCCCGTACTGCCACCGATAGCACTGTCCTGCTGGGCCACGGCTCCGGCGGCCAGATGATGAAGCGCATTATCGATGAGGTCTTTCTGGATGCCTTTGGGTCGCCCGAGCTGCTTGCGGGCAACGATGCCGGTGTCGCCGCGCTGCCCGCAAGCGGGCGAATCGCCATGTCGACCGACAGCTTTGTGGTAACGCCGCAGTTCTTCCCCGGCGGCAATATCGGCCGCCTCGCTGTATGCGGAACCGTCAACGACGTCGCGACCTCGGGCGCCAACGTGCGCTACCTCTCATGCGGCTTTATCCTCGAAGAGGGCTATCCCATGGACAAGCTGCGCCAGATTGTACAGACCATGGCCGAAACGGCACATGAGGCAGGTGTGAAGATTATCACCGGCGACACCAAGGTGGTCGAGCGCGGCGGTGCCGACGGCGTCTACATCAATACCGCCGGCGTGGGCGAGGTACCCGCGGGCGTGGCGCTCAGCGGTGCAAACTGCCAGCCCGGCGATGTCATCTTGGTCTCGGGCACGCTAGGCGACCACGGCATCGCCATCATGAGCCAGCGCGAGGGCCTAGCGTTTTCGAGCAACATCGAAAGCGACGCTGCGCCGCTCAATCATCTGATTGCCGACGTGCTCGCCGCCGCCCCCGACACCCGCTGCTTCCGCGACCCCACGCGCGGCGGCCTGGCATCCACGCTCAACGAGTTTGCCCAAGCCAGCGGCGTTGCCATGGAGATCGACGAGGATGCCGTGCCCGTGCGCCCCGACGTGCAGGCGGCATGTGAGATGCTCGGCTACGATGTGCTGCAGGTAGCAAACGAGGGCAAGATGGTCGCCGTGGTGCCGGCCGAGCAGGCCGATGCGGCGCTGAGCGCCATGCGCGCCGCCCGCTACGGCGAGAACGCCGCCATCATCGGTCGCGTGCTGCCGCTTGGATCGGACGCTCGACCCGCCGTGCGCGCACGCACCGGCTGGGGATCGACCCGCATCCTCGACATGCTCGTGGGAGAGCAGCTGCCGAGAATTTGCTAGGGCGGAATCGCGCGGTCGGCGCGATGTGACTTGATATCCCTGGAGATGTTCAGATTCCAAGCGCGCCCAACGCGGAAGCCCAGTATTATGAGGTGCGTTTTGAAACCCAATGACGGGAGCTTTCATGGCAGCAGCATTTTCCCATGTGATTTTTGATTTAGACGGCACCATCCTCAACACGCTCGAGGACCTAGCGGCCGCCGGCAACCATACCTGCGAGACGCACGGCTGGCCCACGTTTGCCGTCGACGAATACCGCTACAAGGTGGGAAACGGCATGCTCAAGCTGGTCGAGCGCTTTATGCCCGCCGAATACGCGGGCGACGGCCGTATGTTTGAGCAAACGCTTGCCGAGTTTAGAGCTTATTACGGCGAGCACAAGGAGGACCACACCTCACCCTACGCCGGCACGATTGAGATGCTCGACCGTCTGCGCGCAGCGGGCGTTCAGCTTGCCGTGCTCACTAACAAGGACCACGTCTCGGCGGCTCCGCTTATCGAGAAGTATTTTGGTTCCGAGCGCTTTGCACTGGTACAGGGCCGTGTCGATGCGTTTCCGCCCAAGCCCGAAGCGCCCGTCACGCTGCATGTGATGGAGGAGCTGGGCGCCGATCCGGCGACCACGCTCTATGTGGGCGATTCCAATGTCGATATCCTGACCGGTCACAACGC
>CAVKNR010000213.1:0-2763 GCA_963657575.1 Sodaliphilus sp. | reverse complement strand
CATCGTCCAGCGCCGATTCGGTAAATCGGTCAAGCTCGCCCAAGACCTTGCCGCAGATTCCCGATACGCCCTCACCCGAGACAGAGAGCAGAAGGTCACGAAGGCGCTGCTCACCAAAGAACGCTCCGGTGCGGTCGCGGGCCTCAATCGTTCCGTCCGTATACATGAAGAGCATGTCGCCGGGAGCGAACGTAAACACGCCTGTCTCGTACACCATGCTCTCAAAGGCACCGATTACGCCCGATTGGCATCCAAGCAGCTCGACCTCTCCCCCACGGGCCTCGCCGCCACCCAGCGGCATCGACTCTGGCCTAATGACCATGGTCGGAGGATGGCCCGCCGAACAATACGTTGCGCGTCCGGCTTTAAGGTCAATCTTGGCGATAAAGGCCGTCACGAACGTCTCGACCCTCGAAAAGCCCATGAGCATGCTGTTAAGGGAGCGTGCCATGCGGGCCGGGCCAGCGCCCTCCCAGGCATATGCCGTCAGGGCCGTCTTGACGAGCGCGGACATCGATGCGGCCTCAATGCCTTTGCCAGACACATCACCCAAAATCATGACGGCGCAGTCGTCGGGAAGTCGGATGAGCGTATAGAAATCGCCGCCGACCAACGCCGAGTTCGTGGCCGACAGGTACACCGAATCGGTTGCGATACCCGGAACATCCCCCAGGGAATTTCTCATGCCGATCTGGAGGGTCTGAGCGATATGGCGCTCCTCGCGCTTTTGAGATTCGCCTTCGTAGATCAGTTCAAAGTCATGCGCCAAGTGCACCAAGTAGTCATATTCAAGGTCATCAATCGGCTCTTGGCTACCATCACGAAGCAGCAGCGCGCGCGTCGTCGGGCTCTTCGCAACAGAAGCAGGAACAATCGCGTCGTTACTGTGCTTGCCATCACCCTCAGAGCGCGGGCGCCCCGCCTCGATGCCGGAGTCGACGTAGAGACCTTGACAAGGCAGACCATGCGCCCTAAGCCAGCCTCCCATAGGCATCGATTCGTCAACGCGAGTTATACGAACGTGTTTAAGGTCCTCGGCACTCGTACCGCCCAAAACAGATGCCTCAAAGCCATCAGGGCCAGCCCCCAGACGTGCCGCTGGCGCCGTCGTGGAAAAGAAAAGCTTCTCAGGGTCGTCCGGCAAGGCAACGCGACTGCCGCCTTCAAAATCTATGACGTAGGAATCCAGACTGGCGTCATACTCAACAGGGCAAAAATGGCAGTTAAGCATATTGCAGATCTCGGACGATACCGCCTGGGTAGCCGCGGCAGAATCGTCTAGAAAGGTAAACAACTCATCACGCAAGACATTGAGCGAGCGGCCAAGCTCGGCCGTGCGACGGGAGCGAAGGCTCGATGCCATGCCGACCAGCTGGATAGACAGGTAATCGCAAATGACCTCGAGCACATTAACGTCATAGGCAAGCGGTGCCTGAGGGCGTTTCCAACCAACTTCCAGCACGCCAAGGATCTGCGTACCGTAAAAAACGGGAAGACAGATCTCGCTGCGGTACGGAGGCATATCCTGCATACGCAACAGGTGCTTAGAACGATTGTCCAGGTCCATAAACATACCGGAGGCGGCCTTATCACCCTTAAGGTCCTGTTGAATCGACAAGCGACAGGCACGCGACTCACGAAGAACATACGTCGGAATGCCAGCGCCATACGGCAAAAACTCAGGCAGGTAGCTGTCGTACAGCTCCTTGGAAACACCGCGAAGTTTAAAACCGCCGCTCTCAGAAAAATAGATAGCAGCACCCGAAGCATCGAGCGTTCCTACAAGCTGGTTCAAAACGGTATCAAGTAGGCTGGGCAGCTCATCGGAGCCCACGGTACTCATAATGACCGAGAGCGTGCCAGAGAGGCGCTTGTTAGCCACTCTAAGCTCCGAAAGAGCACGCTTGAGCTGACGGTCGTGCGAATACTGTTCTTCGATGCTATGGAGCGCCACCAGGACACGTGGCGCGCGGCGCCCAAAGATGCGTGGAGGCGTTACGGAGCCCGCACGAACCAAGACGGGGATAAAGGAGCCGTCACTCAGCTTGAGCATCAGTTCGTTCTCGGAGCCATCAGTTTCAAATGGCAGACGATGTTCCGTCGCACGTTCAAAAGCGGACGAGTACAGGACGTCTTTAACATCTCCACCAATGACGTCGGCGCGTTCCTCGCACATCAAACAAAGTAAGCGATTATTCACATGCAGAATGGTTCCGTCGAGCTCGCAGATGATGACAGCATCGCTCGTGATCTCGACTAGTTGGGCAACGTCTGCCCACTCGTTGTGTTCAAGCGTTTCCATCGTGGACCCCGCCGTCTATCGGTAACAAAAAAGCCTCCGAAGAGGCTTCTCAAATGCGATGGTGTCGGAGGCGGGACTTGAACCCGCATGACCAAAAAGCGGTCACTAGCACCTCAAGCTAGCGCGTCTGCCAATTCCGCCACTCCGACATGCTATGTTGTTGATTCACGGTTCGTTTTGTTGGACCCGCGCGTTCAACGAGGAAGATAATAACCTATGATTCGAGAACTGTGCAAGCACTTTTTTCAAAAAAGTTTACGAATTTGTAAATGAGCAGGTAGATCCGTATGTCCGGCCCCGAATCGGTGTTGCCTCCCGGCGCGTCCTCGGGCATGAGCGATATTTTGCTGCGCACTTCGTGCTGCAAAATATCGCTCCCCCTGCGGAATGCGCCGGGAGGCAACACCGATTCGGGGCCTGCAAATACATACTTCAGGCACAGTTCTCAAACATGTTCTGGG
>CAVKNR010000212.1:0-2766 GCA_963657575.1 Sodaliphilus sp. | reverse complement strand
GAATGCCCGGGGTTAGAGGCCCGGGCATTTAACAAAACCAGAAAACTAGGCCGCCTGCGCTTTCGAACACTTACGCGGGGTGCGTCGTTTCCTGTAGTTATTGTATCCCGAATCGCCCCGCCGATCCGGGATATTTTGAAAACGCAGACACGTCGGGCAAACCCGGGCAACGCAGCCAGGCTCCATTGACCGATGGATCAAGCGTATGAATATCGAACAAATGTTTGCAATTATTGCGTTTACCAGCTGTGGGTGCATACGCTCGCAGTAAAATGGCTTTGCGACGCATCCCGTGCGCGGGCGGCCGACGACTCGATCGGAGGTCACCATATGCTGAAATTCCTTAACGCGCTCGCCGCCCTCGCGGCGGTGGGCTCGTTCGTCATCGCGTTTCTTGACTCGTATGAGGTTCGGTTTAAGGTCCGTATGCGCACGCGCGGTGCGGACGGTGGACGGCATTTGCGTCGAAAGCGCAAATAAGAATGCCCGGGGGTCGGATCCCGGGCATTTAACAAAAACTGAAAACTAGGCCGCCCGCGCTCTCGTACACTTACGCGGGATGCGTCGTTTTCTATTGGCATTGTATCCCGAATCGCCCAGCCGATCCGGGATATTCTGAAAACTCAAATATGGGCTCAGGCACGAACGGAATCTCTTTAATTCCGAAAATAATGTATAATTCCAATATAAACTGGAATCAAACGAAAACAATGGAAATGAACGAAGCGCTAATCTACTTACAAGAAGCACTAGGCCTCTCCGTCAAGACCAAAACTTGGCCTGGATCCGCACGCTTGCCGCTGCATCTGCGGGCGATTGAGGTCCGCGCTGTTGACGCAAACGGTTTTTCGTTTTTGCTTGCAAGTTTGCCTACTGGCGTCGGACTTCCCGAGGCTAAGAGAGTCTATAGCCAGCTAGCCTTGCGTGCGGAGACTCCTGTTGTCGTTTCGTTTTCTGATGCCGATGCACGTCAGCGCAAAGCATTAGTTGCACAAGGGATTCCCTTTGTCTGCCCAGGTAGACAGGCTTTTCTTCCATTTATGGGCACAGCCTGCACGGAGAGGGGCGGTGCCCGGTTTCGCAATCACGCGACCAAGATGTCACCCAACGCGCAGGCTGCCGCAATCTGGGGAGCAGCCCAGGAGCCGTATCGTCCCTATGACCTTTGTCGTGCGCTTGGGATTTCGGCAAGCCGCGCGAGTGAGGCCATAACCGAGCTTGTTGACAGGGGACTCGCGAGGCGCGAGCGTCGCGAGCGACGTGTCGTCGTGTTCCCTGTTGCCGTTGATCTTCTGCTCAGCGAGCACATGGCAGAGCTCTCCTCGCCTGTCTCGAAGGTCTTTTTTGCAAGGAAGACGCCGCAGATCGACTATCTTGTTGACGCCGGGGAGACGGCGCTCGCTGCGCGTTCGATGCTCGCTGCGCCGGGCATGGAACAAAAGGCCGTCTTAAGAAGTACATGGCGTCAACTGAGCGACCTCGAAGTCGCAGACGGGGAGTTGCCGGATAACGAAACGGCGATGATTCAAGTGTGGCGCTATACGCCCGTGTTTGCCGACTCCTCCCGTGTCGACAACATTTCGCTTGCGCTATCTTTGGCGGCAATCGACGATGAGCGAATTCAGCTCGAAGTCGATCGCATGTTTGGAAAGGAACATCCATGGCAAGAAGCGCTGTAGAAGGTCTCCAAGAATTTCAGCAGCATATGCAAGAAGCTGCAGGATCGTATGCCCTTATCGGCGGCACGGCATGCGACATTTTGCTCGCGGAGGCGGGACTTCCGTTTAGGGCGACTCACGATTTTGATGTTGTAATTGTCGCCGATGACCGGTTGCCTCAGACGGCAGAAGCTATATGGACTTTGGTGCGTGATGGCGGTTACCGCTGCGGCTGGGGCGAAGGCAAAGGCTCATGTTTTTATCGGTTTACAGAGCCTAAGAGGCCGGGTTACCCCCATATGATCGAGCTCTTCGCGAAGTGCCCCGACTTTCTAAAGGGTCGTGAGGGGATTGATGTGGCACCAATTCACGTTGATGAAAACATAAGCAGTCTTTCGGCAATTTTGTTGGACGATGCTTACTACAGCTTGTTCCTTCAGGGAATCCGGACCGTAGACGGCGTTTCGGTCCTGGGTACGGAATACATTGTCCCGTTCAAAGCGAAGGCGTATCTCGACCTAAAAGCTAGAAGGGAAGCGGGGGAGAACGTTGATTCGAAGAAGGTAAAAAAGCATAAACGCGATGCGCTGAGGCTTGTTCAGCTGCTTGGCGAGTCGGAAGGTGTCGACCTGGGCGGAGAACTGAAGGACGATATGCTTGCGTTTGTTAAAGATTGCGAGGTGGGCGACGTCAATCTGAAACAGATTGGGGTTGCGGGCGTAACGATGGCGCAGTTGCTCGAGACGATGAAAGCAACATATGGCTTGATTGGTTGAGTGGGGTTACGTGGTCCGGACGGTGCAGTCTAGCCGCGTTGTCCGGCGCGGAAGTTCGTAATTCGGCTATTATTTGTTTAGACAACTTGAGTTGTAGAGGAGTGACCGGCGATGGTGCAGGGCGCCAAACATATGAAGAGCAATAACGCCGCGGCCAACGGTGGCTCAAGCCCTCAGCCCAAACCTCAACCAAAGCCCAAGCGTCGTCGCAAGCGACTGCCGCGCTGGGCCGACCGGCTCATCACCATCGTCATCATCCTAATTGGCGTGGGCCTTATGACCTGGCCGTGGATCTTGGACCGGCTCGAGGCCTCGGGCGTGTTCAACCAGAT
>CAVKNR010000211.1:0-2767 GCA_963657575.1 Sodaliphilus sp. | reverse complement strand
CGGTTCCGCGAGCGCCCCGGTCGCCTGGACTTTTGCGCGCCCGACGGTCCGGACGGCGGTGCACTGCATCGCTGCATTCACGGCATTGCTAACCTGATCGAGGACCATGCCGTGACGGCGCACATCCCGGTGCGCTTTGCGGCGACCAAGCTGGTCGAGGGCGATGAGCTGGTAACCGAGGCGCTTCACCTGGATCGCAACGAGCTCGACGCTATCGAGCACATCATCACCCAGATGGAGGGCGAGGCCGGCACTGACCGCCTGTCTGCGCTGGCGGACATGCGCTTTAGCTTTATCGGCGATGTGTGCGGGCGCTGCGTCGTCAAGCCGCACGAAAGTCGCGAACACGTGCGCTCTGTCAAAATCGACCGCATTCTGACGGGTCGCTATACGGCCATTCCGGCGTTTCTGTTGATCATGGGCCTCGTCTTTTGGCTGACGTTTGGCGTGATCGGCGCGGCGTTGCAGGGACTTATGGAGGACGGCATCGCTGCCATCATCGCTTCGGCCGATGCAGGCCTCAAGGCGTTCGGCACCAACGACGTGGTGCGCTCGCTGGCTGTCGACGGCGTGCTTACGGGCGTGGGCAGTGTGCTGACCTTCCTGCCGATTATCGTCGTGCTCTTCTTGTTCCTCTCCATTCTGGAAGACTCCGGCTACATGGCACGCGTAGCCTTTGTCATGGATAAGGTGTTGCGTCGCTTCGGCCTGTCGGGCCGCAGCTTTGTGCCCATGCTCGTCGGTTTTGGCTGCACCGTGCCGGCTATCATGTCGACCCGTACGCTCCCATCCGAGCACGACCGCAAGATGACGGTCATGCTCACGCCGTTTATGAGCTGCTCAGCCAAGTTGCCGGTTTACGGCTTGCTGTGCGGAGCATTCTTCCCGCAGGCGACGGTTCCCGCCATGGTCTCGCTCTATCTGATCGGTATCGTGGTCGGCTGCATCGCGGCTTTGGTGCTCAACCGCACGGCATTTAAGGGCGACCCGGTGCCGTTTATCATGGAGCTCCCCAATTACCGCCTGCCGAGCGTCAAGACGACGGTGATGCTGGCATGGGATAAGGCCAAGGACTTCATCACCAAGGCCTTTACCATTATCTTTGCCGCGACCGTGGTCATCTGGTTCCTTCAGACGTTCGACATCCGCTTTAACGTGGTCGCCGACCAGTCGCAAAGCCTGCTTGCCGGTCTGGGTAGCATCATCGCGCCGGTGTTGGCCCCGCTCGGCTTTGGCGACTGGCGCGCCTCGACGGCGCTCGTCACGGGGCTCATTGCCAAGGAGAGCGTCATCTCGACGCTCACGGTGCTTTTGGGCGCAACGTCGCCCGCGGCGCTGTCGACCATGTTTTCGCCGTTTACCGCCTACGTGTTCTTGGTCTTTACGTTGCTGTACCCGCCTTGTGTGGCGGCAATCGGCGCCGTCAAGAGCGAATTGGGCGCGCGCTATGCCGTGGCCGTATTCGCGTTTCAGGTCGCCGTTGCCTGGATCGTGGCGTTTGTCGTGCATTCGGCGGGCATATTGCTGGGGTTGGCTTAGTTATGAATTGACGGCGCAACCTCTGTGTATCGAATTGTTTTCGGCCCCGCATCTGTACTGACGGATGCGGGGCCGTTGCTATATAATCGCCTCCGCTCAAAACGATTGGAGACGTTATATATGACTCAGACAAGGCAAGACGGCATCACGCTCAGGCAGTGGCTCCCGCTCATCGGGCTCACCTGCTGCGCGTTCGTGTTCAACACGTCGGAGTTCATGCCCATCGGCCTGCTGACCGATATCGCCGCGTCGTTCTCGCTCACCGAGGCCCAGGCGGGCATCATGATCTCGGTCTATGCCTGGGGCGTCATGCTGCTGTCGCTGCCGCTCATGGTGTTCGCCTCGCGCTTTGAGTTCAAGCGGATGCTGCTGGGCGTGCTGGCCGTGTTCTCGCTCGGTCAGTTCCTGTCCGCTGTGGCGCCGACCTATCCCATCCTGGTCTGCGCGCGCCTGGTGGTCGCTTGCGCACATGCCGTGTTCTGGTCAGTCGCCTCGATTATGGCCTCGCGCCTGGTCGACACTCGCCACGGCGCGCTCGCCATCAGCATGATCGCTACGGGCTCGTCCATCGCGCAGATCTTTGGCCTGCCTCTCGGTCGCGCCATTGGCTTGGCCGTGGGCTGGCGCATGACGTTTGCCGTGGTCGGGGGCCTCTCAGCCATCGCGGTCGTCTACCAGGCAGCGGTGTTCCCGGCCATGCCGGCGGGTGAGCGCTTTACCGTCAAACAGCTGCCCGAGCTGCTCAAGAACCCGCTCCTCATCGCGCTCTACGCAGTCACGGTCTTCATGGCGACCGGCTATTACGCAAGCTACAGCTATATCGAGCCCTTCCTGGCGCAGGTCGCGCACGTCGATGCGGGCGCCATCACCATGACGCTGACGGCGTTTGGCTGTTCCGGCTTGGTGGGCAGCTGGCTGTTCAGCCGCCTGCTCGACGGGCACCGTTTTCCGTTCCTTGCTATCACGCTCTCCGGCGTGCCGGTGGCCCTGCTGCTCATGGGGCCGGCCGCATCGTCGCTCGTGACAGTGCTTGCCGTCTGCGCACTGTGGGGTTGCTGCGCCACGGCCTTTAACGTGGCGTTTCAGGCCGAGCTCATCAAGCACACGCCGGCAGATTCGTCGGCCGTCGCCATGTCGATCTTCTCGGGCCTGTTTAACCTCGGTATTGGCACGGGTACCGCGATCGGCGGCGCCGTGGTTTCGGGTCCCGGTATCGCCTGGATCGGCT
>CAVKNR010000210.1:0-2770 GCA_963657575.1 Sodaliphilus sp. | reverse complement strand
TTGCGCCCGCGATAGTTGATCTCGCCCTCCACGCGGCAGCCGCGAATCTCGCGATTCATAAGGTTGAGGCTACGCAAGAAGGTCGACTTACCGCAGCCCGAAGGCCCGATGAGCGCCGTGATCTCGCCCTTGTGAAAGTCGAGCGACGTGTCGTGCAGGGCATGGTGGTCGCCATAGTACACGTTGACGTCCTTGGTGGAGAGCACGACCTCGTCGCTCACGGCCTTGCCGCTCACGCGCACGCGCTTCTCGCTCTCCCCCACACTCGATAGAAAGTCCTGGGTGTCGGACGCGGCCGCTTCGGTTGCGGGCGTTGCATTTATCTCGCTCATTCGGCCGTCATCTTCCTTGCCAGTTGCTTGCCCACAATGCGGGCGATTACGTTAAACAGCAGCACGCAAATCATCAGCAGCGCCGCGGTGCCCCAGACGATCTGCTGGGCCTCGGGGCTGCCTTCGCCATAGATCTTGTAGATGTGCACGGCGAGCGACTCGCCGGGGCGGAACACGTTCCAGGCGCAGGTGGGGCTCGACAGGTTAAAGCTCAAGAAGTTCAGGCGAACCGGCGAGCTCATGCCCGAGGTAAAGAGCAGTGCTGCGGCCTCGCCAAACACACGGCCGGCCGAAAGCACGATGCCGGTCACGATAGCGGGCATGGCCTCGGGGATCAGGATGTGCAGCGTGGCCTCCCAGCGAGTGAGGCCCATGGCCAGGCACGCATCGCGCTGGGCCTGCGGCACGTCCTCGAGCGCCTGCTGGATCACGCGCACCAGGATGGGGATGTTGAACATGGTGAGCGCGACGGCGCCGGAGATGATGGAGTACTTCCAGCCCAGCTGCACCGAGAACACCAGAAAGCCGAACATGCCGACGACGATGGAAGGCAGCGAGGACAGCGTCTCGATGGCGGTAGAGGCGATGTCGCGGATAGGGCCGTTCGGCGCGTACTCAACCAGGAAGACCGCTCCGCCTAGGCTGATGGGCACCGAGATGATCAGAGTGATCAGCAGCAGGTAGAACGAGTCGAACAGCTGGTAGAGCACGCCGCCCTGCGTTCCGTTGGCGCGCGACGGCTCTGTGAGAAAGCCCGGCTGGAACAGCGTCGAGATGCCCTCGAACAGGATATAGGCCACCATGGAGATGACGATGAGCATGACGATGGCGACGATCGCCGTCAGCACGCCCGTGGCGATGCGATCCTGCTTTTGGACACGCCCGAGCCTCGCCTCGTCGATGTGGATGCGCGTGCTAGCCACGAGCCTTCGCCCCCTTGCGGCCAATGAGATGGATGATCAGGATGAAGATGAGGCTCATGCCCATCAGCAGCAGACCGAGTGCCCACAGGACGTCGTCCTGGGCCGAGCCCTCGGCGTAGACCGCCATGGACGTGGTGAGCGTGGTGGTGATGGTGGACGCCGGCGACAGCAGCGACGTCGGCATGGCCTCGATGCCGCCGATTACCATGCGCACGGCGAGCGTCTCGCCAAAGGCGCGGGTCATACCCAGGATGACCGCAGTCATGAGCGACGGCATGGCAGACTTGAGCACCACGTGCCAGATGGTCTGCCAGCGGGTGTAGCCCAGCGCGAGCGAGCCCTGACGGTAGCTGTCGGGCACGGCACGCAGGCCATCGACCGAAAGCGTGGTCATCGTCGGCAGGATCATGACGGCCAGCACGATGGCGCCGGGCAAGATGCCCAGACCCGTGCTCACATGGAAAACGCTCTTCATAAGGCCGACGACCACGTGAAAGCCAATAAGGCCAAAGACGACCGAGGGAATACCGGTCAAAAGCTCAATAAGCGGCTGAAAGATCTTGGAACCAAACTTAGGGCTAATCTCGACCGCAAAGATGGCAGAGCCGATGGCGATGGGCAGCGCGATGAGCGTGGAGAGCACCATGACCACAAACGAGGTGACGATCAGGGGCAGGGCGCCGGTGTAGGGCAGGCCGTTTTTGGCCGTGTTGACCAGGTCCCACTTGGTGCCGGTGAAGAACTCGACGACCGAGACGCCGTCCTTGATAAAAGCCGAGAGGCCCTTTTGGGCGACCATAAAGATGAGCGCGGCAACGACAAGCGTCACGAGCGCTACGCACGCGCCCGTGACGCCCAGGCCCACGTTCTCAAGATCGCGCTTTGGCAGCTGTTTTGCCATTGCAAACCTTTCCGGGGCGATTATTTATTTAGCAGAGACCTTGCCGCTGGCGTCCTTGACGACCTTCATGGCAGAGACGGGGATGAAGCCCTGCTCCTCGACGAGCTTGCCCTGGACGTCGTCGGAGAGCATGAACTCCAGGAAGGCCTTGGTGGCCTCGTCGGCGTCCTTTGCGCAGTACATGTGCTCGGTAGCCCAGATCTTGAAGGAGTCGTCGGTGACATTCTTGCTCTTGGGCTCGACACCCTCGACCTTGATGGCGTTGAACTTGGAGTCATCAAAGTGTGAGAAATCGAGGTAGGAGATGGCGTTGTCGGTGCTGCCCATCTGAGTCTGGACGTCGCCTGATTTGTCGAGCTCGGCGTCGCCCTTAAAGTCGACGGCCTCGTCGCCAAAGACGGCAGCCTCGAAGGTGGCGCGGGTACCGGAGCCGGCCTTGCGATTGAGCACGACGATGGTAGCGTCGTCGCCGCCGACCTCCTTCCAGTTGGTGATTTGGCCGGAGAAGATGCCCTTGAGCTGCTCGAGGGACAGATCGTCGACCGTCACGTTCTTGGAGACGACGGGGCCCATGCCCACGACGGCAACCTCGTGGTCGACGAGGTTCTTGACCT
>CAVKNR010000209.1:0-2771 GCA_963657575.1 Sodaliphilus sp. | reverse complement strand
GAGCATGCCGTCGAGGGTGCGCCAGGCGAGCTCGGCGCATTTGACGCGGGCGGGCATGTGCGAGATATCCTGGAGCTGGGCGGCTTCGTCCAGGTCTTCCAGGTCCTCTTCGGAGAGCTGCTCGCCGCGGATCATGGCGAGGAAGAGCTCTGCCAGGCGGTGAGCTTCCTCGACGGTCTCGCCGGTGATGAGGTCGGCCATGATGTCGGCACTGGCCTGGCTGATGGCGCAGCCGTGGCCGGTAAAGGAGGCCTCCTCGATCACGCCGTTCTCGACGCGCAGCTGCAAGGTGAGCTCGTCGCCGCAGCTGGGGTTGATGCCGTCGTGCTCGTGCGTGGGAGCATCCATCTCGTACTTATAGTCGGGGTGCGAGTTGTGCTCCATAAATGTGGTGGAGGTGTACAGATTACCCATTGAACGTGCTCCAAACGTGATGCAGGCCGGCGATGAACTTGTCGATATCGGCCTTGTCGTTGTAGAAGGCCACGCTGGCGCGGCAGCAGGCAAGGTTTTCGACACCCAGCCAGGTAAGCAGCGGCTGCGCGCAGTGGTGGCCGGCGCGGATGCAGACGCCGTCCATGTCCATGATGCTCGCGACGTCGTGCGGGTGGATGCCCTTGACGTTAAAGCTCACAACTCCGTGGTGGTTGTCCCAATAGATGGAGCCGATGATCTGGACAAAGTCGAGCTGCATGAGCTCGCCCATCAGGTAGTGGACGAGTGCCTGCTCGCGGGCCTGGATGTTCTCGTAACCCACCGTGTTGACCAGGTAATCAAGGGCGGCGCCCGTGGCGAAGATGCCGGCGGCGTCCTGCGTGCCGGCCTCGAATTTCTCGGGAACGGGCGCCCAGACGGCGTCCTGCTCGGTGACCGAATCGATCATCTCGCCGCCGGTGAGCATGGGCGGCATGGCGTTGAGCAGGTCCATCTTGCCCCACAGCACGCCGATGCCCATGGGGCCCATGGCCTTGTGCGCGCTAAAGGCAAAGAAGTCGGCTCCCAGGTCGGCCACATCGACCGGCATGTGCGGCAGCGACTGCGCGCCGTCGACGACCAGATAGCCGCCGTACTTGTGGACGAGCTTGCCGAGGTTCTTGACCGGGTTCTCGACGCCCAGCACGTTAGAAACCTGACCCACGGCCAAGATTTTGGTCTTGGGGCCCACCTTGGACAGAACCTCCTCGGTGGTGAGTTGACCGGTCTTGGTGGGGTAGAGGTAGACGAGCTTGGCGCCGGTCTCGCGGCAGACCTGCTGCCACGGAATCAGGTTGGAGTGGTGCTCCATGATGGTGATGACGACCTCGTCACCGGGCTCGAGCACCGTGGGTGCAAAGCTCTTGGCGACCAGGTTGAGCGACTCGCTCGTGTTGCGGGTGAAGACGACCTCGTTGGCCTGTGAGGCGCCGATGAGGTCGGCGATCTGCTGGCGGACCTTCGCGATGGCGTCGGTTGCCTCGACGGACAGCGAGTACAGGCCGCGCAGGGGGTTGGCGTTCATGCGCTGGTAGAAGTCGCGTTCGGCGTCAAGCACGCAGGCGGGGCGCTGCGCGGTGGCGGCGCTATCGAGGAAGGCGATCTCGGGGTGCTGCTGGAAAAGCGGGAATTGTGCCTTGTAGGGATTGGTCTCGATGTCGACGGTAGGCCAGCCGCGCGAGGCCTCGTCGCTGGCGTCGAGCTCCATAGGCTCCGGTGCGGTACAGGTGTCGCATTTAACGTGCTCGGTGTCGATCATGCGAGCTCCTCTTCAAAGTTGTCGATCAGGTTGTTGCCCAGGCGGACGACGGCGGCGCGGGTGCGCTCGTCGGTCGCGGAAAGCGCGGCGTCCTCCAGCTTGGCGCGGATGAACAGGTCCTCGGCGGCATTTTGGTCAAGGCCGCGGCAGGCGAGATAGAACAGCTGCTCGTCGCGGACGTGGCCGATGGTAGCGCCGTGGTTGCCGGCGACGTCGTCCTCGTCGCAGAGAATGACGGGAACGGTCTTGTTGTCGACGCCCTTGTTGGCCAAAAGCACCGTCTCGCGCTCGGTGCCGGTTGCACCCTTGCAGCCGTGCACGAGGTCGATGGTGCCGCGGTAGACCTTCTTGGACGTGCCGGTCAGTACGCCGTTGGCGTCGATCTCGCACTCGGTCTTGCGACCGCGGTGGCGCAGCTTGTAGTTAAAGTCGCGCACCTGCTCGCGGGCGCCCAGGTAGTCAGTATCGATGGTGACCTTGGCGGTATCGCCCAGCAGGTCGCCGGCAAGGCCGGTGGCGCTGGCGCCGGCACCCAGGACGGTGTGCTGCACGTTGACGCGCGCACCCTCGTCCAGGAACAGGCCGGTGTCGTCGAGCGCGATCCAGCTATCGTCGAGCGTCTGCGTGCAGGTCACGTTGACGGTGGCGTACTCGTGGGCGCACGCGCGTAGCACGGAGCCCACGACGCCTTGGCCGGCAACGGGGGAGTCCAGGGCTATGCGTAGGTCGAGCGTTGCCTGCGGACGGGCGACGACATCGATGGCGGCGATGGCCGTGGCAGTGTCGACGCCACTCACGCGCACGGTAACCGTGGCGTGCTGGTATGCGGGCACATCGATGACGATGCGCTTGGTGGCGTGGTCGGCCAAGTAGGTGTAGGCAGCCTCGCCCATGCCGGTCTCGAAGGCTTCAGCAGGGGAGAGCTCCTCCTCGAGCTTGATGGCACCGGCCTGGTAGATGGAGGTGGCGGGCACGTCAAGCTCGGTCTCGGGCGTGATGCGGGCGCGGTCGGCGGCATCGCCAGGGGCGGAGGCGCGGC
>CAVKNR010000208.1:0-2786 GCA_963657575.1 Sodaliphilus sp. | reverse complement strand
ACACCATCAAAATCAGGCCGCAGATCATCGAGTTTTTCGAGACCGGTAACTTTGCCTCGATGCCGCCGCGCGGCTATGCGCAGGGCATGATTTCGAGCTATGCTCGCTTTTTGGGCCTCAATCCGCGCGAGGTCGTCAATGCCTACTTTGACGACCTGATGGCATACGAACGCGAGACGTCCCAGCAGGGCGGTCGTTTTCAGGACGCCGCCGGCTACGTCAATTCGCGTTCCTCGGTCGATAACGGGCGCTTCCTGATGGTTCAGGGCGGTCGTTCGACCCGCTATGGACAGCGTCCTCAGCAGGCCGGTTATATTACCGAGACGGGTTCGGGCGAGGAGATTCGCTCACAGCGTGACCGGTTCCGCAGTACGCCGATGCCCGAGGACCGTGCACTTCCCGCTGCCCGCGGCGTGGCGCGTGACCCTCGTGCCGGCTACGGCGACGGCGGCTATTCCGATCGCGGTTACCGTGGTGCCTCTATGGGACGCTCTCGCGGTGGCTATGCGGATGCCGATACCACGCAGGTGACGCCGCGTCTTCGCTCTCAATCACAGCCGTATGGCCAGCGCTCTTCGGCTTCGCGTTCGGGCCAGCGTGGCTATCAAGGCCGCGGTGAGCTTGCGCCCCGCTCGGGTCAGCGCAGCCTTCAGGGCCAGGGCGGCTATCGCGGCCGTTCCGATAGCAATCGCGGTCGTATGCCTCAGGGAGGCGGCCGCAGCAGTTCCGGTCGTGGACGCGGCGGATCACGTACTCCTCAAAACAACGGGCTCGATCCGCGTATCGTCTACGCCGGCATCGGTGCCGTTGTGCTGCTGTTGATTGTGCTCATCGTGGTGCTTCTGCGTGGCTGCGCATCTTCGGCGCCCGAGAACACGCCCGAGACGCCCACTGCTACCAAGATGACGACCAAGAAGCCTTCTAAGAAGACCGAAACGGTCGACGAGGACGAAGACACCGATGAGGCGACGGATGAGTCGACTGATTCGGACGCTACCAAGACGACGGCAAAGAAGGAAGAGAACGAGGTCACGAAGGTCAAGGTCTCCGTTGCCAAGGGAAAGACCGCGTGGATTGAGGTCAAGGTCGACGGAAAGTCGGTCTATGGCGCCCAGGCGACTGGCCCCTTTGAGCAGGAGTACACGCCCGAGTCCTCGATCGAGATCACCACGTCCAAGCCTTCTGATGTCACCGTTACCAAGAACGGCGAAAAGGTTCGTTACGATACCAAGACCTCGGGCGTGGCGCGTGTGACGATCGCCGTTCCCAAAAAGGAGACGTCTGATTCCGAGAATGGTGAAAGTTCTGATGGTACCGACACTACCGACGGTACCGATGCCCAGTCCACGGATAGCGCCGATGCCGCAACTGACGGTCAGACGCCCACCGATTCTACCGACTATTCGTACGATAGCTACTAAGCCGCTCGTACGCGAAAGGAAACATCATGGCTAAAGATTCCAGCTTCGACGTCGTGTCCGAGGTCAACATGCAAGAGGTCGACAACGCCTTCCAGCAGACCACGCGCGAGATTTCCCAGCGCTATGACCTTAAGGATTCCGGCGCCACGATCGAGCTTTCGAAGGGCGACAAGCTCTTTACGATCAACGCCCCGGCCGACTTTGTCTCCAAACAGATTATCGACGTGCTGAGCTCCAAGCTCATCAAGCGCGGCATCGACCTCAAGGCTGTCTCGTGGGATGCTCCGCAGGCGGCATCGGGCGGCACCGTGCGCGTGCTCGGCCATATCGTCGAGGGTATCGACCAAGCGACCGCCAAGAAGATCAACAAGGACATCAAGGATCAAAAGCTCAAGGTCAAGGTGACCATCGAGGCCGACAAGCTGCGTGTTTCCTCTGCTTCGAAGGACGCGTTGCAGACCGTGATCCAGTTCCTGCGCGACCAGGACTACGGCCAGCCGCTGCAGTTCACCAACTACCGCTAATATCAATCGAAAGGACTGCTCTCCAACATGGATACACCGTTGGGCTCCGTGCTCTACATCACCCTCGGGTGCGCTAAGAACGAGGTTGACACCGACCGCATGCGTTCTCTTTTGACCGCCGCGGGCTACGAGGAGGCATTCGACCCGCAGGATGCCGATATCGCCATCGTCAATACTTGCTCGTTCCTCGCCTCCGCAACGTCCGAGAGCATCGAGACCACGCTCGAGCTCGCCAACGAGGTTCAGGACGGCGTTCGTTCTTGCCCCATCGTCATGTGCGGCTGCGTGCCGTCGCGCTATGGCGATGACCTGCCTGACGAGCTGCCCGAGGTCGCTGCCTTTGTGAAGGCCGACGAGGAAGACGGCATCGTGGCGGTCATCGATGGCGTGCTGGGTGTCGAGCGCGAGATTGCAGCCTATATCCCGCAGGTCAAACGTACCGTCGAGGGTGCTGTCGCCTACGTCAAGATTTCCGATGGCTGCAACCGCTTCTGCAGCTTCTGCATGATTCCCTACATCCGCGGCCGCTATCATTCGCGCAATGCCGAGAGCATCATCTCCGAGGTGCGCGACCTGGTTGCCGGCGGTGTGCGCGAGATCGTGCTGATCGGCCAGGACACGGGCATCTGGGGTACCGACTTTGCCGACGAGGACGTCGCCGATGGCTCGCCGCGCAATCTGGCGCAGCTGCTGTGTGCCGTCGCCGAGGCCGTGCGCCCGCACAACGTCTGGGTCCGCGTGCTCTATCTGCAGCCCGAGGGCATGACTGACGAACTCATCGAGACGATTCGCGATACGCCCGAGGTGCTGCCCTATATCGATATCCCCGTGCAGCACTGCG
>CAVKNR010000207.1:0-2792 GCA_963657575.1 Sodaliphilus sp. | reverse complement strand
CGCAGACGAGGGTCGGGCGACAGTACGATTCCGTTGGCTTCCATGGCCATCCTTTCGGGTTGTTACATCAAATCATAGGCGTCGACGTCAACGCTCACGCTCACGCCGCGCACGGAGCCCACCTCTTTGAGGCAGGCGTCAATATCATCAGAGACATGGTACCCTACCGGCGACTTCACAAGCAGATGGAAGCGGTAACGGTCCTTGGCTCTCTCGATTACACATGAAGCCGGGCCCAGCACCTGCGGCACCGCGCTGCCCGCCCGCAAAAAGTCGGGCGCGGCGGCATGCCAGCGACGCTTGAGGAGCTTCGCGATGCGACCGATGTAGTCCCGCGCATCATCCGCGTTCGTCGACCAAACCAAAATGTTGACCAGGCGCACAAAGGGCGGATACAGGGCGTCGCGACGCTGGTCCAAGTCGTGGTCGGTAAAGATCGAACGGTCATGCTCGGCAACGGCGCGAATGACCGGGTCCTCGGGCAGATAGGTCTGGATAATAACCTCGCCAGGGCGATCGCCGCGACCGGCACGGCCCGCGACCTGCTCCAGCAAATCGTAGGCGCGCTCCCCCGCTCTAAAATCGGGCAGCTTCAGCGCGAAGTCGGCATTGACCACGCCCACTAACGTGACCTCGGGAAAATCGAGGCCCTTGGCAATCATCTGGGTGCCCAGCAGCACCGCGCAATCGGCGGCGTCGAACTGTTCGAGCAGCTTTTTGTGTGCGTCCTTGCCGCGTGTGGAATCGGCGTCCATGCGAATGATGGCGACGTCGTCGGGCAGCATCTGGTGCAGCGCGTCCTCGATCTGCTGCGTGCCAAGACCCATTTTTGCCAGGTAGCGGCTGCCGCATTTGGGACAGCGGCTCGTGGGCGCGGGATAGGGCTGCACGCGCCAGGACGAACCGCAAGTGTGGCACTGCAGTGTGTGCGTGCGCTCGTGATACGTGAGCGCGGTGGAGCAGTGGTTGCAGGTGGGGACGCAGCCACACTCGCGGCACATCAAAAACGGCGCAAAACCGCGGCGGTTATGCAGCAGCACAGCCTTCTCGCGGCGCTCGACCACGCGTTCCAAACCTTCCATCAGCGGTTTTGAGAACATGGAGCGGCTACCATGCGAAAACTCGCGGCGCAGGTCGGCAATGCGGACCGTGGGAAGCACGGCGTGTCCCGGGCGCTCGGGCATCTCGACGCGCGTCCAGGTGGCAGCGTTGTACGTGCCGCGGCGGCAGCGGTCGAGAGCCTCGGCAGAAGGCGTAGCCGAGCCCAGCACGAGCGGGCAGCGATACCGACGCGCCATCTCGGCCGCCACCTCGCGCGCATGGTAGCGCGGGCTGGAGCCCTGCTTGTAGCTGGTCTCGTGCTCCTCGTCAATGATGATGAGACCCAAGTCGCAGAGCGGGCAAAAGAGCGCCGAGCGGGCGCCCACGACCACGCGCGCGGCACCGCTGGCAACCATGTCCCATTGGTCCAGGCGCTCGCCGGCCGAAAGGCGCGAATGGAACACGGCGACCGTCTCGCCAAAGCGCGAGCGAAAACGACCGACGGTTTGGGCCGTCAGCGAGATCTCGGGCACAAGCACGCACGCTGAGCGCCCGGCCGCCAGCACGCGCTCAATAGCGGAGAGATAGACCTCGGTTTTACCGGATCCGGTGACGCCGTCGACAAGGACCACGTCGCCGTGTGCGTCCAGGCGAGCACGCTCAATCTGCGCAAGCGCCTGCTGCTGGCCGTACGTGAGCGCGACCGGCGCCTTGCCGCTTGCCGAGGACAGCGTAGTCTGTTCGCTGCAGCCACGCCAGGCACGGCGCTCCTCCACCACCACGACGCCGCGTTTTTCGAGCGCCTTGATGGTCGCCGACATGCTGTTGTAGAGCAGGTTGAGATCGCGCGTCGTGACCGGCCCGCACTGGAGCGCCTCGATGAGCTGGCGCTGACGAACGGCGGTCTTGGGCGGCGTATAGTCGAAGCCCTCGGGAGTGAGCATGACCCAGCGGTTTTGAATAGGCTTGACGGCGGGACGTTCGACCATCCACGCCCCGTCATCACCCTTCACGACCTGCGGGCTGCCACCCGGAGGTAAGAACAGGCGCAGGCATTCGGAAAGCGTCGCGACATATTCGCAGCTCATCCAGCGCGCAATGCGGGCGGCCTCGGCGCCAAAGAGCGGTTTGCTGAGGATGGCCTCGATGGGCTTGATGCGAGAGGGGTCGAGGGCGTTGTTGCCTTGCAGGTCCCCCAACTCAGATGCAATGTCGACGATATAGCCCGCGGCCGCACGGTTGCCAAAGTGGACTAGGACCGTGGACCCGATCTGGGCCTCATTGGCAAGGGACTGCGGAATGCCGTAGGCAAAAGGCTCGGACAGCGCACGGGTGGGAATGTCCAGGACCACGCTCGCGTAGGCGGCAATGGGCTCTGGCGCAGGCTCAGGTTTGGCCTGCTCGTCCGTGCGGGCATGCTTCATGGGAGCTTGCTCCGGTTCGGGCGAACCAAACAGCGACAGTTGCTCGGCCATGGTCTCTGTGCCTCCCATCCCATACGTCTTTAGAAACAAGAGCCCCACTCGTGGTGAGCGGGGCTCGGATACATGCGTTTGCGCGACTGTTACAGCGCCATCGTGCGGGCGCGGTCGATGCGCGCCAGGCAGTCGTCGCGGCCGACGAGCGCCATGGTCTCGCCCAGCGGAGGGCTCACCATGTTGCCGCAGACGGCGACGCGTACGGCCTGGAACACCACCCGCTTCTTGAGGTCCATCTGCTCGGGCAGCGGCTCAAGCGCGGCGTCGATGTTC
>CAVKNR010000206.1:0-2811 GCA_963657575.1 Sodaliphilus sp. | reverse complement strand
GCAGATGAAACCTATCGTCGCCGTCGTCGGACGCCCCAACGTGGGCAAGTCCACGCTCGTTAACCGCCTGGCCCAGACCTCGGACGCCATCGTCCATGAGTCCCGCGGCGTCACGCGCGACCGCTCGTACCACACGGCCGATTGGAACGGCCGCGAGTTCACCATCGTCGACACGGGCGGTATCGAGCCGCTCAAGAGCGATGACGTCTTCGCCACGTCCATTCGCGACCAGGCCCTCGCCGCCGCCGAGGAAGCCGCCGTCATCCTGTTTGTGGTCGACGGCCGCACCGGCGTCACCGAGGAGGACGAGTCGGTCGCTCGCATGCTCAAGCGCTGCGACAAGCCGGTCTTTCTGCTGGTGAACAAGCTCGACAACCCCGATCGAGAGAACGACAGCATCTGGGAGTTCTATTCGCTCGGTATCGGCGAGCCCACGCCGCTCTCGGCCCTGCACGGCCACGGCACGGGCGACCTGCTCGACGACATCGTGGCCCTGCTTCCCGAGGAAGAGGACGAGGTCGCCGATGAGTTCCCCGACGCGCTGAACGTCGCCATCATCGGCCGCCCCAACGCCGGTAAGTCTTCGCTGTTCAACCGCATCCTGGGCGCCGACCGCTCCATCGTGTCCAACATTGCCGGCACGACGCGCGACGCCATCGACACCGTCGTGGAGCGCAACGGCAAGCACTACCGCATGGTCGACACCGCGGGCATCCGCAAGAAGAGTACCGTGTACGAGAACATCGAGTACTACTCGATGGTCCGCGGCCTGCGCGCCATCGACCGCGCCGACGTGGCGCTGCTCGTCGTCGACGCCTCCGTTGGCGTTACCGAACAGGACCAGAAGGTCATGGGTCTTGCCATCGAGCGCGGCTGTGCCATCGTTGTGCTGCTCAACAAGTGGGATCTGCTCGACGACGACCGTAAGCGCGAGGCCTGCATGGAGACCATCGACCGCCGTCTGGGCGTCATGGCTCCCTGGGCCCAGTACCTGCGCATCTCTGCCCTGACCGGTCGCAGCGTCGAGAAGATCTGGGCGATGGTCGACGCCGCCGAGAAGACGCGCTCGCAGAAGATCAGCACCTCGCGCCTCAATACGTTCCTCACCGACCTGCGCGAGTTCGGTCATACCGTGGTAGATGGCAAGCGCCGCCTGCGCATGCACTACGTGACCCAGACGGGCGTCAACCCGCCGACGTTCACGTTCTTCGTCAACCACAGCGATCTGGTCAACGACACCTATCAGCGCTACGTGGAGAACCGCATGCGCTCGACCTTCGACTTTGCCGGCACACCCATTCGACTCTTCTTTAGGAAGAAGGAGCAAAAGGATGCATAATCCGATTCTGCTGACCGCCATCTGCGCCGTGGTCTCGTTCTTTATCGGGGCGATTCCGTTTGGCCTGATCCTGGGCCGCGTGTTCAACCACACCGACATTCGCAAGGCGGGCTCCGGCAACATCGGCACCACCAACGCACTGCGCGTAGCCGGCCCCAAGGTGGCCGCGCTCACGCTGCTGCTCGACTGCCTTAAGGGCACCATCTGCGTCCTTATCGCCCGTCCGCTCATTGCCGACTTGGGCTATGGTTTTCCGCCGAGTATTATGGCCCCCGGCGCTGCCGGCGACTGGATGCTCGGCGTCATTTGCCTGGCAGCGGTGTGGGGCCATATCTTCTCGCCCTACCTCAACTTCCATGGAGGCAAGGGTATCGCCGTGGGTCTGGGCGTTATCCTCGCCTGGTACTGGCCCATTGGTCTGTCGCTGCTGGGCATGTTTATCGTGGCCGTCGCCATCACCAAGTTCGTGTCGGTGGGTTCGCTTGCCGCGGCCATCGGTCTTCCCATCGCTGCCTGCGCGGTCTTTCCGTACAGCAGCCTGGGACTTAAGTTTTGCATGGCGATGATCGGCATCACCGTGGTGTGGGCCCATCGTGCGAACATCAAAAAGCTCATGACCGGTAAGGAGTCCAAGCTCTCGTTTACCAAGCGCGTCACCGAGCCCGACGATAAGTAGGAGAGAGTCATGAATGTTGCGCTGATTGGCTCTGGCTCCTGGGGAACCGCCGTCGCCGGCCTTGCCGCCGCGCGAGCCGAGCGCGTGACCATGTGGGCCCATAGCGAGCAGACGGCCGCCGGCATCAATGGCGAGCACCGCAACCCCCGCTACCTTGTGGGCTACGAGCTGCCCGGCAACGTCGTCGCCACGACCGAGCTCGTGCAGGCGCTCGACGGCGCCGAGGCCATCATCTTTGCCGTTCCTTCGACGCACCTTCGCAGCGTGTGCCACCAGGCCGCGCCCTTTATCGCCGCCGATACCCCGGTGCTCTGCCTCACCAAGGGCATTGAGCCCGAGTCCGGCCTGCTCATGAGCGAGGTCATCGCCAGCGAGATCGGCAACGAGGCGCGCGTGGCGGCGCTCTCGGGCCCCAACCATGCCGAGGAGATTTGCCGCGGCGGACTTTCTGCCGCCGTCATCGCCAGTGAAGATCCGCAGATAGGGGAGGCCTTTAAGGACCTGCTCCTGTCCACGGCCTTCCGCATCTATCTGTCGCAAGATATGACCGGTGTCGAGGTCTGCGGCGCCATGAAAAATGTCATCGCCATCGTGTGCGGCATCTCCGCCGGCACCGGCGCGGGCGACAACACGCTCGCCCTCATCATGACGCGCGGCCTAGCCGAGATCAGCCGTCTGGTGCACGCCCGCGGCGGTCAAGCTATGACCTGCATGGGACTTGCCGGCATGGGAGACCTCATTGCCACCTGTACCTCGGAGCATTCGCGCAACCGCACCTTTGGCTACGAGTTTGCCC
>CAVKNR010000205.1:0-2819 GCA_963657575.1 Sodaliphilus sp. | reverse complement strand
GCCTGACGTACTCGGGCACCGACGACGCCATGCCCTCGAGCCCCAGCTCCTCGAGTGTTTTTCACAACAACTAAATTTAGGATTTCACGACTAATTTCTTTCGGGTTTCACCGTTTTGCAAAGGTGCCGCACCCTTTCTTCGCTAACTGTCCGATCTTCCCATCATCAAGGCTTCCTCGAACCTTCTGCTCTGCCCGCCGAACTCAACCAGCCGACCATGATGCATGATCCTGTCAATCGTCGCCGTGGCCAGGTGCGCGTCTCCCAGCACAGTGCCCCATTTGCCGAACTCTATGTTGGTTGTGACGATCATGCTCCTCGTCTCGTACGTTGCCGACATCACCTGGTAGAGCAGCCGAGCGCCCTCGATGTCTATCGGGATGTAGCCGTACTCGTCGATTATCAGCAGGTCCGCCTTGGCTATGTCGCGAAGCACCTGCTCGAGCCTGTTGTCGGCGACGGCCGCCTTCAGCATCAGCACCAGCGACGCGGTCTCGAAGTACCTGACCTTGTAGCCCCGCTCGGCCGCCAGCACGCCCAGTGCGATCGACAGGTGGGTCTTTCCGCGTCCGCATCCTCCGTAGAACACGAAGTCCTGGGCCTGCCGGACAAACTCCAATGACACCAGGTCATCGACGGTGTAGCCGTCTGGGAAGGACACCTCGCCGAAGTCGAAGTCCGCGACCGACTTCACGGCCGGGAATTTGGCCTGCTTCATGAGCCTTGCCTTCCTGTTCTCCTCCCTGGTGGCGTTCTCGCTCCTGATCAGCTCGCATGCAGCCACCAGCTGGCCTCGCGTGGCATCCTTGGAAAACGCCGCGATCGTCGACTTGGTGAAGTACATGGTCCTGGCCAGCGCGGCGAACTCCGCCTCGATCTGGCCCCTCGTCATCTGCTCGATGTCCATGGCTAGGCCTCCTTTGCGAAGACGGCGTCGTACATCCCGAGGTCGGGGCTGTCGTCGTATGCGATGGACCCTTGGCCGTTCGCCGTGCATGCGGCAGCCAATGCGACGTCAGCGCGGCTGGGGACGCCGCCGTCGGCGCCGAGCGCGGCCATCGCCGCTACCGCGGCCTCGTAGCCCGCATCCGCGCTGACGTCGCGAAGCATCCTGAGCATCGTGCCCCTGTCGGCCCTGCCCATGGAATCCATCGACCTGGCCAGCGATTTCGGCAAGGTCGCCCTGACGGCGCTGTTCTGCCATCCGCCCGGCTTCCTGCAAAGGAGCGCCAGCTGCGACATGGGGTCGCTGGCCTTGGTGGGCGCATCCCCGTATGCTCGGTCGAAGGCGGCGATCTGCGTGCCCTCGCCGTCGTAGAAGGCTACCCGGAATGCGCCCAGCTCGACGATCACCCTCTCCTCGCCGTGGTCCGGCCCGAGCGGGTAGCGGTGTCTGCCGTCGAGGCACGCGTCGCCGTACTTGTCGGTCTTGGCCGTGACTATCTTCGCGACGCGGAAGGGCTTCGCCGGCAGGTCGGCCATGGCCACGCAGTCCTCCATGAACAGCTGGCGCTCGGGCTCCCCTTTGAGGTAATGGTCCTTGCCGGCGCGATCCAGGCACCTGCCGAGGATCCGCTTGTTGTAGGCGGGCAGGCTGTCGATGCGGGGAACGGGGACGAACAGGTTGCGCCGGATGGCCCCGACGGCATTCTCCACGGAGCCCTTCTCGTGGCCGGAGTTGGGGTTGCAGAAGGAGAAGTCGAACCCGTAGTGGGCGGCGAAGCGCGTGAACGTGTCGGCGGTGCTGACAACCTGGCCGACCCTTCTGCCGACGCCCGTGGCGTTGTCAAACACCAACCGGGTGGGCACGCCCCCGCAGAACTCGAACACGGCCTTCAGGCCCTCGCAGACGCATTCCGACGTCTCGCCCCAGAAGCATTGCGCCAGCGACACGTTGGAGAACGGGAAGGTGACCACCAGGTAGTGCACCTCGCGCATGACGCCCAGCACCCTGAAGTCGCACACGCCGAAGTCGACCTGCCCCTCGCCGGGCGCCCATTCGAGGTTGAGGAACTCGTCTTTGGCGCCTTTGAGCTCGGCTTTGCGCTTCTTGACGTAGGCCTGGACGATTGTGTAGCTGCCGTCGTAGCCGCATTCCGCGACGAGCCGGTCGAATACCCGCTGGGCCGTGTGTCGCTGCTTGGGGCGCCGCTTCCTGTCCTCCGCAAGCCAACGATCTATCGTCGCCTTGAACGGGTCAAGCTTCGAACCGCGCCTCTTCCTGGGCTTGACCTGAGGGGAGAAGTCGTCCATGTCGCGGTATTTGCGCACCGTGGGCTCGGAGATTCCCTCCTCCCTGGCTATCTGGGCGACGCTGTCGCCACGGGCAGCGCGCTGCTTGATTGCTAGAATAGTTGACATGCCGATCATTTCCTTTCCGGCCTCCTTGAGTCGATTACCGAAGCAATGACTAAGTTAGGCCATCCGTTGGAGGTGGTCGGCGCCTTTGCTTATGAGGCGAAACAATCGTCGTGAAACCCGAAACTTTTATCTCGTGATTTCCTAAAAATAAAAGCTATCAAAAACAGCCCGCTTCTCGACCCTACCCTGAAATGCAGCCTCACCTATATCGCACCCGCCTATCGCTCCTTGCCCCGAATGTTGCCTATCTTGCGCGCTTGCGATACCTTGCGGTCGAAAATGAGGGGGTCCTGCCAGAAATCAGGTGGTTTTCATCAAATGAGTGAGCTCTAGGTCTCATCCTGAGAAGTGGTATGGGAGTGAAAGATGGAAAACTGCAGGTGAGCGCCTTGCGTCTGCTGTCAAGTGATAGCTCCATGTCTCCTTCAGGATGCCATGTTGATGAAAACCACCCGATT
>CAVKNR010000204.1:0-2839 GCA_963657575.1 Sodaliphilus sp. | reverse complement strand
ATGGTAGTCCCTTCGTACACGCGGTCCCTGGTCGTCGGTACGCAGACGCGCCGACGGGTCCGAGTTCAAATCGATTCGATTATATCCGCCGCCCGCGTTGCGAGGGCTGGGGCGCTGCGGACGACCTTGCGGAGCCATTCGCGGGCGTGGACGAGCTGCCGGCTCGGATGCAGAACCATCCAGAACGGTAAAGCCGCTACGCGAAGGTCGTTCACCGCGCACATGGGCTACGCCGGCGGTGCTCTCGTCCATAACGGCAAAGCTCTCACGGCGGCGGTCATACTCATCGCGGCGGGCGCTCTCGTACGAAACGCGCAGGATCAACCCGGCAAGCATGAGCGACACAATAATCGACGAACCGCCGTAGCTAATAAACGGCAACGGTTTGCCCGTCATGGGAAACACGTTGAGGATGCCCAGCGCGTTAATCAAAAACTGCACTGCGAGAATGACCGCGGAGCCAGACGCCATGAGCGCGCCCCGACGATCGGTCGCCTGCTCGGCAATGCGAAACGCCGAGTAGATCAGCATCGCAAACACCAAGAAGAACAGCACGGTTCCGACAAAACCGACTTCCTCGCCAATGATGGCCAAGATGTAGTCGTTGTGTGCCTCGGGCAGATACGAGTACTTCATGGTTGAGTTGCCGATGCCACGGCCGAACAGACCGCCCGAGGCAAAGGCCATGATGGCAAGCGTGGCCTGATAGCCGTCACCATACTCGTCGGCCCAAGGGTTCAAGGCAACCTGAATACGCACCATACGGTATGGCTCTGCGACAAGCGCAATCACGATCACGAGAATGCCGAAGATTAGCACGCCGATGATAAATCTGGGGTCGAGACCCGCAAACAACGCCATGCACATGAGGGTCAACAGGATGATCAGGACAGTACCGAAATCGGGCTGGATAAAGATCAGAAAGAGCGAAATGCCCAGGTAGATGCCCATCTTGCGAAGGAATTCGTTGATGTTGCCACCGGGCGAAAAGAAGCGATCAAGCATGATGGCCGAATACGCAATGGCAAATGGCTTTAAAAACTCGGAAGGCTGGAACTGAATGCCGGCGATGTTGAGCCAGCGCGTGGCGCCACGGCTGCCGCTGCCCACCAAGAACACCAGAAGCAGTAGCCCTATCATGCCGATGAGGAAGATTCTGAGCACATCCTCCCCAAACCAGCTGTCCGGCAAAACGCGCACGATGGCAATCAGCGCCAGAACACCGACCACGGCAAACGCGGCCTGTCGGCCCAGAAAAAACGTCGCCGAGCCATTCTCGTGCAGCGCCTCGACCGAAGACGCCGAGTACACCATCAGCAGGCCAAAGCATACCAAGGTAAACAAGCAGGCCATGAATATCAAACGGGGGCGCATGATACGGGCGGGAACGCCGGCAATATAGCGTTCGCTAAACGACTGCCCACCGCGGCTGGAACGCGGTGTGGTGCGACGTGAGGAAGCACGGTCCGAGTCGGGCCTCCTCATACCTTGTCGGGGGCTCTCCTCTCTCACCGCAACCCCTATTCCATTTGTGATTTCGCTGTAGCGGCAAGCTGAGCCACGTAGTCCTTAAACACGCGGCCGCGCTCCTCATAGCCCGAGAACTCATCGAACGAAGAGCAGGCAGGAGAAAGTAAGATCACATCGCCACGGCTCGAAAGCGAACGGGCAACGTCCACGGCGTCGCGCAGGTCATCCGCCTGGGCGATATCCACATCGCCATCGACATCAGCCTCGTCCATAGCGGCGGTGAAGCGCTCGCGCGCATCGCCAAAACAGACGACCGAGCGCACATTGTCCATAACGACGCGCGCGAAGTCCGTGAGCGGCGTGCCCTTATCGTGGCCGCCGAGCAGCAAGATCACGTCGTCATCGGGAAATGCCGTCAGTGCCTTCTCGACCGCATCGGTGTTGGTCGCCTTGGAATCGTTGACGTAGCGCACGCCGTCAATCTCGCCACACGGCTCCACGCGGTGCTCGAGCGGCTGGAACGAGGCAAGACCGCGGCAGACACCATCGACATCGGCACCGACCGCCAAGGCAGCCGTGGCAGCGCACAGGGCATTGATAACATTGTGATGGCCGGAGATCTTGAGCTCGGATGTAGCGATGAGCGGGGTCTCGACACCCTTCAGGCGCACGATCATCTTGCCATCGCGCACAAAGGCGGCATCCTCGCCCTCAGGCTCGTCAAAGGCAACCTTGCAGATGCGACGACCCGGCGTGTAGATGTACTCATCGAACTCGTGAATGCCGGCGTCTTCGACGTCGACAACCACCAGATCGTCATCGACCATATTGTCAAACAGTTTGATCTTGGCAAGCGCATAGTTCTTATGGCTCTTATGCCAGCCCAAGTGGTCGGGAGTGATGTTGAGCAGCACCGCCACGCGGGGGTGGAGCTCGGTTGTCGTAGCAATCTGATAGCTCGAGAGCTCAGCCACAAACCACTCGTTGTGGGCTCGGCCGTCAATCTCGTTGACCGGCGGCTCGCCGATGTTGCCGACAGCAACGCTGGCCTCGCCGGCAGCCTTAAGCAGATAATCAGTCAGCGACGTGGTGGTCGTCTTGCCGTTGGTGCCCGTGATGGCAATCCAGTTATCGGGCGACAGGCGATAGGCAAACTCGGGCTCACCCATAATCTGGGCGGCATGCTCGCGCCCGGCCTTAAAGAAGCCCGAGAACTCCGAGATGCCCGGGCACGTCACGCATACGTCATAGGCGCCCTCGACCTGTTCGGTCCCATAGACAATCGACGCACCAGCAGCCTCGAGCGCACGCGTAGCGTCATTGGGCTCAGAGGTGCCGCCGCCATACACGGTAACGGCGCTTACGCGCT
>CAVKNR010000203.1:0-2840 GCA_963657575.1 Sodaliphilus sp. | reverse complement strand
GGAACGCCCAGCGGGTTGAGGATAACGTCGATCGGGGTACCGTCAGCCATGTAGGGCATGTCCTCGACCGGCAGAACGTTACAGATAACGCCCTTGTTGCCGTGGCGACCGGCGATCTTATCGCCCTGCTGGATCTTACGACGCTGGGCGACGTAGACGCGCACCTGCTCGTTGACGCCGGGGGCCAGATCGTCGCCGTTCTCGCGGCTAAAGCGGACAACGTCGATGACGCGGCCGTAAGCGCCGTGAGGCATCTTAAGGGAGGTGTCGCGAACGTCGTGGGCCTTGGCACCGAAGATGGCGCGCAGCAGGCGCTCCTCGGCGGTCAGAGCGCTCTCGCCCTTAGGCGTGACCTTGCCGACCAGGATGTCGCCAGGGCCGACCTCGGCGCCGATGCGGATGATGCCGTCCTCGTCGAGGTTGGCAAGCATGTCCTCGGAGAGGTTCGGGATCTCGCGGGTGATCTCCTCGGGGCCGAGCTTGGTGTCGCGGGCGTCGATCTCGTGACGGGTGATATTGATGGTCGTCAGCAGGTCCTCGGCCACCAGGCGCTCGGACACGACGATACCGTCCTCGTAGTTGAAGCCTTCCCACGGCATGTATGCCACGGTGAGGTTCTGGCCCAGTGCGAGCTCGCCATGATCGGTCGAAGGACCGTCGGCCAGAGGCTCGCCCTGCTCAACGGTGTCACCGACGCGCACGAGCGGACGGTGGTTGATGCAGGTGGACTGGTTGGAGCGCTGGTACTTGGCCAGGTGATACTCGTCCATGCCGCCGGCGTGCTTGACGATAATCTTGGAGGCGTCGGCATAGATGACTTCGCCGGCGTTCTTGGCCAGGGTAACCTCGCCAGAGTCCAGGGCGGCGCGACGCTCCATGCCGGTACCGACATAGGGAGCGGCGGGGTGAACCAGCGGCACGGCCTGACGCTGCATGTTGGCGCCCATGAGCGTACGCTTGGCGTCGTCGTGCTCGAGGAACGGAATCAGCGTGGCTGCGACGGAGAGCATCTGACGCGGCGAGACGTCCATGTAGTCGACGTCCTCGACAGGCACGTCGGCGGGAGCGCCGAAGGAGCCGTCGAAGTCGCGGGTACGGGCGATCACGGTATGCGGACGGACGATCTTGCCCTCGGCATCGGTCGTGATGAACTCGTTGGTCTTGGGATCGAGCGGCGTGTTGGCCGGCGCGATGACGTGCTTCTCTTCCTCGTCAGCGGTCATCCAGTCGATCTGGTCGGTGGCAACGCCGTTCTCGACACGACGGAACGGGGCCTCGATGAAGCCATACTCGTTGACGCGGGCGTAGAGGGCGAGCGAGCCGATCAGGCCGATGTTGGGGCCTTCGGGGGTCTCGATCGGGCACATGCGGCTGTAGTGCGAGTTGTGAACGTCGCGGACGGCCGTCGGCACGTTGGTGCGGCGGCTGGAGCCCGACTTGTGGCCGGCAAGGCCGCCAGGGCCGAGTGCGGACAGACGGCGCTTGTGAGTCAGACCGGTCAGGGGGTTCGCCTGGTCCATGAACTGCGAGAGCTGCGAGGAACCAAAGAACTCCTTGATAGAGGCCACGATCGGACGGATGTTGATGAGCGACTGCGGGGTGATCTCGTCGATGTCCTGGGAGCTCATGCGCTCACGGACGACGCGCTCCATACGGCTCATGCCGATACGGAACTGGTTGGCGACGAGCTCGCCGACGGTGCGGATGCGGCGGTTGCCAAAGTGGTCGATGTCGTCGACCTTGAAGCCCTGCTCGCCGGCAGCGAGGGACAGCAGGTAGCGAAGCGTAGCGACGATGTCCTCGTCGGTGAGCACCGTGACCTCTTCCTCGGTGGTGAGGTTGAGCTTCTTGTTGACCTTGTAACGACCGACGCGGGCCAGATCGTAGCGCTGCGGGTTAAAGAGCAGACCCTCGAGCAGGCTGCGGGAAGCGTCCACGGTGGGAGGCTCGCCCGGGCGCAGGCGACGGTAGATCTCGATGAGGGCGTCCTCGCGGGTGAGGGCGGTGTCGCGCTCCAGGGTGCGCTTGATCACATCGGAGTTGCCGAGCAGCTCGATGATGTCATCGTTGGTGACGGCGATGCCAAGGGCGCGCAGGAACATCGTGGCGCTCTGCTTGCGCTTACGGTCGATGGAGACCATGAGCTGGTCGCGCTTGTCGACCTCAAACTCAAGCCAGGCACCGCGGGACGGGATGATCTGGGCCTTGTAGATCTGCTTGCCCGAATCCATCTCGGAGCTGTAGTACACACCCGGAGAACGGACGAGCTGCGAGACGACGATACGCTCGGTACCGTTGATGATGAAGGTACCCTGATCGGTCATCATGGGGAAGTCGCCCATGAAGACGAGCTGCTCCTTGATCTCGCCGGTCTCCTTGTTGGTAAGACGGACGTCGGTCAGAAGCGGAGCCTGATAGGTCATATCCTTCTCGCGGCACTCCTCGACGGTGTGCGCGGGGTCGCCGAACTGATGCTCGCCGAAGGTAACCTCGAGAACATGGTTCTGGCTCTGGATGGGGCTGGATTCCTTGAACGCCTCACGAAGGCCCTCGTCCTTAAAACGCTCAAAGGATTCCCTTTGAACAGAGATAAGGTTGGGGAGCTCCATGGCCTCCGGGATTTTCCCGAAGCTGACGCGCTTGCGCTCAGTGGCAGTGTATGCGTAGGTCACCAGGTTTTTCCTCCTTCACGGAAATGCTCGGTGGGTTGGCGAGGCATAGCTTCGCCAGTTATCGCAACCTAATAGTTTATCAGGTACCGACCGTTGGGCAAGAAAAGCCTTGACGCGATTGAGTTTTTGGAGTAGCAAAGTTTTTCGACAGAAAATGCGCAGGTAGAT
>CAVKNR010000202.1:0-2844 GCA_963657575.1 Sodaliphilus sp. | reverse complement strand
CCATGACCGACGCAATATCTTGCGACAGCGCGCCCGCGTTGACGGCAACGCTCGTCACGGCAACGATAATCGGCAGCGCCGTGGTGCAGTACAGGGCCACGGTAATGCGACCATACGCCGAAACGTCGCGCGTCGCAGGACAAATGCTCATAGAGATGAGAATGGGCACGGCGCGAATGATCAGCAACGCCACGATAAAGCCCACGAGCAAGCCCGGGCGCGACGCCACGGCCGTCAGATCGATCTTCGCGCCCGATACGGTAAAGAACACCGGAATCAAAAAGCCATAGGCCAGGCCATCGAGCTTGGTCTCGAGCGTATGGTTGCCCTCGGGGATGATGTAGCGCAGGACAAAGCCGGCGGCAAAAGCGCCCAACACGATATCGAGGCTAAAAATAGCGGAAAACGCCACGAGCGTGACCAAAATAAGCACCGTCAGGCGCACGAAGGTCTGCGACGTGGTGTCGGCGCGCTCCTGAATAAAGGCGAAAAACCGGCTGCCGATGCGTTTGGAACGGCCGGGGACCACGGCAAGCAGCACACACACGGCGGCAAATAAGCCCAAGATCAGCAGCGTCTCGATGCCCGTACGGGCAGACAGCAGTACCGACATGGCGAGCACGGGGCCGAGCTCGCCCCACGTACCATAGGCGAGAATCGAATCACCGACGCGCGTTCCGGCAAGCGACCGCTCGCGCAAGATGGGCATGAGTGCTCCAAGCGCCGTCGAGGTCAAGGCGAGCGTCACGGCGATACCGTCGAAATGGCTGACCGAGAACCACGGCGTAAAGCGCACGGCAAGCCAGGCGATACCAAACGTGACGGCCCACGTCGCCAAGCCGTAGCGCCCCTCCACACCCGTAATGTTCTTAGGGTCGATCTCAAAGCCGGCAAGCAGGAACAAAAAGGCCAGGCCGAGCTCGGACACGAGCGAGACCTCGGCATCTACATGGATAATGTCGAGCATATGGGGTCCCAGCACCGCGCCGAACACGAGCAAAAAGACCGTCTCGGGAACGGGTTTCCCGGGAATCGTCGAGGCGATGAAGGGGCTTGCAAAGGCCACGAGTGCGATGATGGCGAGTGAAACGAATGCCATGTGATGCCTTTCTCTTGTTTGCGCTTCACTGTAGCACCCTCGCCGTCCTCAACGCGCCGCGAGCTGTCGTATCATAGTGAGGTTTACAAACATGTGGCTCAAGGCGACCGCAGGGCAGACCCCGCAAACCGACCGCTGCCGCATACCGTACCGTACGCCCAACCGATCAGGAAGGCAGGAACCAATGGTCTCTCGTATCTACGTGGAGAAGAAACCCGGGTTCGACGTCGAGGCTCAACAGCTCAAGGGCGAGCTGACCGAGATTCTCGGCATCAAGGGCATCGAGGCCCTGAGGATCATCAACCGCTACGACGTCGAGGGCATCGACGAGGAGCTTTTCCGCTCCTGCGTGCCGACCGTCTTTAGCGAGCCCCAGGTCGATGTGACCTACGACGAGCTCCCCGCAAGCGATGGCGCCGTCTTTGCCGTCGAATTCCTGCCTGGCCAGTTTGACCAGCGCGCCGACTCCGCCAGCGAGTGCGTGCAGCTCATCAGCCAGGGCGAGCGCCCCGCCGTGCGCTCCGCCAAGGTCTATATGATCTCGGGCGCTCTGGACGAAGCCACCATCGAGGCCATCAAGCACTACGTGGTAAACCCCGTCGAGGCGCGCATCGCCTCGCTCGACCTGCCCGAGACGCTGTACATGGAGACCCCCGAGCCCCAGCCCGTCGAGGTGCTCGACGGCTTCCGCGAGCTCGATGAGACCGGCCTTGCCGCCTTTATTTCTGAGCGCGGCCTTGCCATGGACGAGGCGGACATCGCCTTCTGCCAGCAGTACTTCCGCGATGAGGATCGCGACCCCACCATCACCGAGATCCGCGTGATCGACACCTATTGGTCCGACCACTGCCGCCACACCACCTTCGGCACCGTCCTGGATGACGTGACGATCGACGACGCCGTGGTGCAGCAGGCCTTCGACCGCTACATGGAGATGCGCCACGAGCTCGGTCGCGACGCCAAGCCCGTCTGCCTCATGGACATGGGCACTATCGGCGCCAAATACCTCAAGAAGACCGGCGTCATGACCGATGTCGACGAATCCGAGGAGATCAACGCCTGCACCGTCAAGGTGAAGGTCGATGTCGACGGCGAGGACCAGGACTGGCTGTTCCTGTTTAAGAACGAGACCCACAACCACCCGACCGAGATCGAGCCCTTCGGCGGTGCCGCCACTTGCGTGGGCGGCGCCATCCGCGACCCGCTTTCGGGCCGCAGCTACGTGTACCAGGCCATGCGTGTCACCGGCGCCGGCGACCCCACCGTCCCCGTGTCCGAGACGCTCGAGGGCAAGCTGCCGCAGCGCAAGCTCGTAACCACCGCTGCCGCCGGCTACTCCAGCTACGGCAACCAGATCGGCCTTGCCACCGGCCAGGTCAACGAACTCTATCACCCCGGCTACGTGGCCAAGCGCATGGAGGTCGGCGCCGTCGTGGGCGCTACCCCGGCAAACCACGTGCGTCGCGAGTGCCCCGCCCCCACCGACAAGATCATCCTGTTGGGCGGCCGCACCGGCCGTGACGGCATCGGCGGTGCCACCGGCTCCTCCAAGACCCAGAACACCGAGTCCATCGAGACCTCGGGCGCCGAGGTCCAGAAGGGTAACGCCCCGGTCGAGCGTAAGCTGCAGCGCCTCTTCCGCCGCGGCGACGCCTGCCGCCTGATCAAGCGCTGCAACGACTTTGGCGCCGGCGGCGTCTCGGTCGCCGTAGGCGAGCTTGCCGACGGCCTGTATGTCGACCTTG
>CAVKNR010000201.1:0-2848 GCA_963657575.1 Sodaliphilus sp. | reverse complement strand
TTCCATCGCGCGCCGGCACAGGGGCACAAGACCTTTGAGGTGTGCTATGCCTCGCAAAACGAGGCGTTTTTGCTCAACGTTGAGCGCGGGCAGGCGCTGATCCTAGTCACCGACTACGTCTACGACACCGACGGCCGCCCGCTCCACGTCTCCAAGCGCATCCAACGAACCGACCGCGCCAAATACACCGAGCCCATCGGCTAACCAACACAAAGGTGCCTGTCCCCATTGTGGTGGTTTTAGGCGAGGAGGTCGGGAAACCAGATTGGTTTGGGTTGGTTGGGTGTGCGCTCGGCCAGGACCAGCTCCATCCAGCACATGTCGTACCAGCGGCCGAACTTTTGGGCGCAGCGGTCGAAGGCACCCACCAGGCGATATCCCATATGGGCATGGAAATCCTGGCTGTTGTGCGTCAGGTACTCGTCGTCCTTGTCGTGCGGCACGGCAATGAGCGCGCACATGTTGGTGATGCCCATCGCGACCAGGCATTGCTTGAGCGCGTCGTGCAGCTTGCGACCCAGCCCGCCATGGCGCACATCGCGTGCCAGGTAGATCGACGTCTCGACCGACCAGTCGTATGCCTCGCGGCTGTTAAGCGGACTCACGTAGGCATAGCCTACCGGACGCCCGTCCAACTCCATCACCAAATACGGATAGCGCTTGAGCGTACGCTCGATGCGCCCGGCGAACTCCTCAACGCTCGGCACCTCGTATTCGCAGGTAATCGCCGTCTGGCGCACATACGGCTCATAGATGGCAAGCAACGCCGGCGCATCATCGGGCGTCGCCAGGCGAATCGTCGGCTCGGACATCTCGGTCATACAACCCTTCTCCCCAAAAGCAAAGGCCGCCCTGCGCCAAGCTCAGGCGCAGGGCGGCCCCTTGTCATTACATCAGGCTACAGGACAGCCGCCAGCGCGTCGATATCCTCCTGCGTCGTGGCCCAGCTGGTGCAAAAACGCACCACCGTGTGGGTATCGTCGTACTTTTCCCAGTACTCGATCGCCGCATGCTCGCGAATGCGGGCCATGTCCTCGTTGGGCAGAATCACAAACTGCTGGTTTGTGGGCGTCTCCAAGAAGAACCGGTAGCCGTGCTCGTGCAGCACGCGACGAAGCGCCTGCGCGGTTTCGATCGCCTGGCGACCAATCTCAAAATACAGGCCGTCGGTAAAGAGTGCCTCAAACTGCACGCCCGTCAGGCGGCCCTTGGCCAGCAACGCACCGTGCTGCTTAATACGCGGAATGGGATGCGCCGGGGCGTGCATGCCGCAAAACACCACGGCCTCGCCGCACAGCGCGCCGCACTTGGTGCCGCCGATGTAGAACACATCGCACAGCTGCGCCAGCTCGGGCAGGGTAATGTCGCACTCATCGGCCGCCAGCGCATAGGCCAGGCGAGCACCGTCCACAAACAACGGAATCTCACGCTTCTGGCACACTGCGTGAATCGCCGCGAGCTCGGCCTTGGAGTACAGCGTGCCGTACTCGGTCGATAGGCTCACGTACACGGCACCCGGGAACACCGTGTGCTCGTAGCTCTCGTTTTCGTAGAACACCTGGATATAGTTCTCGAGATCCTCGGCGTGCATCTTGCCCTCGTAGCCGGGGATGGTGAGCACCTTGTGGCCGCCAAACTCGATGGCGCCCGCCTCGTGGCAGGCGACGTGGCCAGTCTCAGCAGCAACGACGCCCTCGTACGGCGCGAGCAGCATGTCGATCACCGTCGCGTTGGCCTGCGTGCCGCCCACCAGAAAAAACACGTCGGCATCGGGGGCCTGGCAGGCCTCGCGGATAAGCTGCTTGGCACGCTCGGTGTGTACATCGGTACCGTAGCCGGGTTGCGGCTCCATATTGGTGTCGACGAGCGCCTGCAGCACTGCCGGATGTGCGCCGTGAGAATAATCGTTGTTAAACGCGAGCATGGCAATCCTCTCTTACCGGGTATCGGCCAGATGATTCAAACGGGGCTATTGTACGCCGTTGGGATAGGCAATGCGCGCGGCAAGGCACTCAAGCGCCAGCACCAGGGCAAAGCCGCAGCTCACGTCACTCAAAAAGTGCGCCCCGATCACGATACGGCCAAGCGCGACGAGCGCCGCGATCACAGCCGCCGTCCAAAAGACCACGCGGCGGCGCGACGGCCTTTCCTTAAAGGCTGCCGCGGGAAGCCCGGCGAGCATAAGGCCGATCGCCGCGTGCGCCGTGTGTCCGCTCGCAAACGACTTGAACCCGTCCTTGATCACGCCGGCGGCAATAAAGGCCCACTTGTCGGGGTTGCCGATCACCCACCATGGTTGAAAATCGAGTCCCTGCGTCACCTCAATCACGCGCATGCGCGGGCGCGACCACAACGGCTTAACAATGACGTTGAGAATGATGGCCTGAGCGACCCACACGGCCAGCACCATCAGCGCCCAGCGTGTGAGCTCGTCGGACTCGGTCGTGCGCGTGAGACGATAGACGATAAGGTTGGCGGCGATGACCAGCACAAACGTCAGAACCAGCTGAAACGCAATAAGCTTGCCACCGACGCGCAGCGATCCGATAATCTCGTAGCCGGCCAGGCCAACGTTAACGAGGATGCCCAGCACGGCGAGCCACTTGCTCGTCTTGGAATCGGGTCGTGCCGAGCGCACGAGCATAACGCCCGCGACACTCGCCGTCAGCTCAAACGGCAGCTCGCCGGCCGCCTCGATAAAGCGGCCGTACATGCTGCCGATGTTGAACAGCGCGCTCGAGATCTGATAATCGAAGAAACTGCCCACGCCCAGACAAAGGCACAGGACAACCGCGATAATGGCGACATCTTTCTTATAGATGTATCCGAACATGCTTTCCTTTCGATG
>CAVKNR010000200.1:0-2855 GCA_963657575.1 Sodaliphilus sp. | reverse complement strand
AAAACCTACACGCTCTCCTCCCCCATGGCCGTTGTCACCGCGCCGGCCGCAAAGGCGGAATCAGGCTCGACCACCATCATTCCCACTACCATGGACCAAGAGATCACTCCGTTTGATTTCCCCGCGGCGTTTCCCGGCATCGGCGGCAATAAGTTCACGTGTTGGATGCCCACATTTCCGATCCTCTTCGATTTCTCGTTTGCTGGATACGTGCTGTTTGGCGGAGGATACAAACCAGCCAGCTATATGAACGATTCGGGCAACCCTGATCCGGAATACTGGAAGAAATCGCCGCGTGAGTCGGGCGCCAAGCAGGCAAACCGCTACCTCGACGAGATGGAGGGGAAGTGGAATCAGTACAAAAGTATGAGTGCCGGTTCGGGCACCGATCCAAGAAACACCAAGCTCCTTCGTCACCATTGCACGCCGCTGTTCACGATGGATATCGCCACACAGCTGTACGGCTCGCTCGCCTACGATTGGGTGGGCAAAACCTGGGGTAACAACAACGACCCCGCATACGGCAATATTAAGGCCCTCTTCCAGGTAAGAACCGACCTCAATTGGACCGAGCAGTTTACCCTAGGACCGGTGCCATTTTTCCTAAACGTCAACCCCTGGGTGCTGGCAAAACTGGCGCTCGCCGTGGGTGCCCACACGCACGGCAGCGGCGCGGCGTTTTTTAAAAACATTTCGCTCGACTATTCAAACACGTCGGGCTCGTTCACCATCCAGATCGGGCTTGCCGTCACCTTTGGCGCCGGCGTTGCAGGCGTCGCTTCGTCTGCCGTGCGCGGCGCCGCATCCCTCACGCTGTTCATTGGGTACGAGAAGGCAGATGGACACCAGCTTCCGCGACTGCGCGTAGGTGCAGACGTCGATGTCGATGTGATACTCCAGTTCGTAATGTTCAAGTGGACCACCAAGGCTTGGTCGGGGTCGTGGCCCACACTCCTCGATTCGTGGAATATGTCGGTAAACAATGGCAACCAGTATGTGCTCCAGCGCTCTGAGCTCGCATTGGGTGGAGATACGCCTTACACGTTGGATGCCCACTTCGGCACGCCCAGCGACATCGAGGCGGGCGGCGTGCCGCAATTTATCGCATCGGCCACCATCGTCACCAACGCCGAACTGCTCGCACGCGCCGAGGTTAAGGCCACTGCCGTAAACGCCGCGCCTGTCGTGCGCGATTGGGATCAAGCGGTCACGCGCATTGAGCTCGAGGCGGATGCAGAAAGCGACGACACGGGACAGATCGAGCATTTCGTCCATGCACTGATAGAGAACGACGAAAACGCCGCGCCGATGTATGAGTACACCTACATCGGTCAGGCAGCGAACACCGTTGCCGACCCGAACGCCGATTCTGCCGGCGTGTCGGAGGACGAGCGTGGCGGCATCAAGCCCTCGAGCGACAACGTGCTGTTTGCTGGCGTGCTCAGCGAAGCCCACATGAAGCTGGCAATGATTGCCGGCGTAGAATGCCTGTTCCGTATCGCCTCGGTGCGCTACGGCGACAATGGTCGCTCGCGCCTGGTGGTACACACAAAGGCAAACGGGACGTGGTCCGCTCCCACGCCTGTGGACTTTCCCCTTGGGTTTGGCGAGGGCGACGTGGAGCGCGACAGCATATACGATTACGACTTCGACGTAGTGGAATATACGGACGGAAGAGGAAACCAGGACGCCTACGTGCTGCTGGTCTCGGGCGAGCGCCCCGCCGGCGACAACACCCTTTTCGATACGGCGAGCACATCCGGCATACTGTCCGTTGTGCGCCTGCGCATAAGCAACGACGGAGTTCGCGTGATATCGCACACGTCGTGGCGCAGCATCTCGCGCGGCCGCCTTCAGGAGGATGGCTACCATTGCCTGCAGTGCCCACGCATCACGGTGGGCAAGACACTTGTCGACGGGCGCCTGTCGGGCGCCTACCTCCACCGCCGCGGAACCACCGCAGAAAAGACGCTCGGCAGCGAGGCCGAGGTTGCGCTGGAGTGCTTTACCCTGTGGTCGGACGTTTCGGGCGACAGTCTCACGTTCCGTCAGGTCCTCCGCTTTCCGCAGGCACCGTCGAGCATCGAGCTCGGCGCGCCCGAGAATATCAACGGCAAAATGGTGGTGCCCATTGCATACGAGACCGCAGGCGGTTGTGGCTGTGCATCGTACGCCGTGATCGGCCAGTCCATTGCGAGCTGGGGCGTTATGTCGCCAGATGCCACAGTACCCCACGCGGTGCCGTGGCCGCAGCACACGGGCTTTTTGGCAACCGTCAACGAGCAACTGCAGCATATTACTTGGACGCGAGGCGCATCGGCATTTGCAACGCAGCCCGTGGGTGCCGCAGGCTGTGGCCCGGCATCGTTTAGCGTAAGCAACAACGGCAGGTGCGTGCTCTATGTAGAGAACACCGATGGCAAGGTGGGGCAAACCTACGACGAAGAAGGCGACCCGGTAGCAGTGATGGGCAAGCACTTCCGCATCTTCGCCAGCACCTTGGCAGGCGATCTGTTCACGGAACCGTTCGTGATGTGCGAGCTGGACCATCCCGTCGATCAGATAACGACATTTTTGACGTCGGGAGGCATGCTCTCCGCGCTCGCCACGCACATTGTGAGCGCAGAGAAGAGCGAGGCAGAGCTGCACGGCATCGAAGTGCCCCTGGTGGCGTGTGCCACTCCGACGGGCGCGGTCGCTACCTCGGGTGCGGTGGTGCCCGGAGCAGCAGGCGAATCCTTTATGGTCACGGTGCGAAACGACGGCAACACCTTGCTGACCGCCGGCACGATCGATCTGTACCGAGAGGGCTCCAGCCAGCCGTTCTCCAGCGCATCCATCGGGTTCGGAGCGAA
>CAVKNR010000199.1:0-2869 GCA_963657575.1 Sodaliphilus sp. | reverse complement strand
GCAAAGTTACCGGTCTCGAAAAACTCGATGATCTGCGGCCTGATTTTGATGGTGTTGGCGACCTGCTGAATGGAAAGGCCCATTCGGCGACGCTGCTCGAGCAGCATGTCACCAAAGCGTGCAGCCATCAGAATCCTCCAAACTCACGATCTTCACGTGCCATCTCGGCGTCGACAGATTCCAGCGCGGCAAGCCCCTCCTCGTCCAACAGGACCTCGCGCGGCTTGGAACCGTCGGGCGGGCCAACGACACCCTTTTCTTCCAGCATGTCCATAATACGCCCGGCACGCGCATAGCCAACCTTCAGACGACGTTGCAGGCCAGATGTGGAGCCAAGCTGCGATTCCACCACAAGATGGGCGGCTTCCCAAATGAGCGGATCATCGTCTTGCGGCTCGGCTACTCCGGTGCGGACAATACTGCCGCCACCCGCCATGGACATGGAAGCGGGCGCCACGGCAGACAGAATCTCCTCGTGGTAGTCGGGCTCGCTCTGCGACTTGACGAACTCGACAATCTCGTTGATCTCATCATCCGAAACAAAGCAGCCCTGAATACGGCGAGGCTTGCCCCAGTCGACCTTGGAGAACAGCATGTCGCCCAAACCGGTAAGCTTTTCGGCACCCATCTGGTCGATGATGACGCGCGAGTCGATGCCCGTGGCGACATTAAAGGCGATGCGGTTGGTGATGTTGGCCTTGATAAGGCCCGTCACTACGTTGGAACTGGGGCGCTGCGTGGCCACGATAAGATGAATGCCGGCGGCACGGCCCAGCTGCGCAATACGCACAATCGAGGCCTCCACGTCCTTGCCGGCGACCATCATCAGGTCCGAGAGCTCGTCAATGATGATGACCAAGTAGGGCATCTTTTGCGGCGGGTTATCGTAATGCTCAAACTCGCCGGCGGCCTGCTTTTCGTTGTAGGTCGAGATCTTACGCACGTTGAGACGCTCGAAGACCTTCAGGCGACGCTCCATCTCGGACACGGCCCATTGCAGAGCGCTCGCGGCCTGCTTGGGCTCGGTCACCACGGGCACATAGAGATGCGGCAGACCGTTATAGCCCGCAAGCTCGACGCGCTTGGGGTCGACCATGATCAGGCGAACATCCTCGGGAAGGGCGCGCATGAGCAGGGTCGTGATGATGGAGTTGATCATGACCGACTTACCGGAACCCGTGGTACCGGCAATAAGCAGGTGGGGCATCTTGGCGAGATCGGCGACAACCGGCGTGCCCTCGGCATCGCGACCAATGGCTAGCTCGAGCGGACCGCCCTTCACATAGGGCAGAACGTCGCCCAGGTTGACGTTCTGGCGCTTGCGGTTGGGAATCTCGATGCCCACGAGCGAGGTGCCGGGGATCGGGGCAAAGATACGCACCGACTGGGCAGCGAGCGAAAGCGCGATATCGTCCTCAAGGCTCGAAATCTTGCTCACGCGCTCGCCCTCACCAGGCTGCAGCTTAAAGGTCGTCACCGTGGGGCCGGCGATCCAGCCGACCACGCGGGCACTGCGGCCAAACTCAAGCAAGGTGGATTGCAGTGACTCAGCGGTCTGCTCCAGCTCCTTGTCCGAAGACGCGGCGGAAGCCGACTGCGGGTTGGCATGCAGGATTTCGAGCGGCGGGAGCTTGAGGCCGTCCTCTTCTTCGCCCTCGTTATCTGCGGCGCCACCGTCCGCTCCCCCATCGCTAGCCGCAGCCGATTCGACAGCACTCGAGGCAGGCGCATCGGCAACCTTGGGATGCTTCAAGAAGTCGGGAATCTGAGGTGCTGCCGAGACAGGATTCACGGCAAACGGCGGCTCGGACTCGTCGATCTTATCGGGGTCGTCTTCCATCGAAAGCTGACCGGTTACCTGGTCGCGCTTGGCATGACGACGCGGCAGCAAAGTTGTCTTTGCGGTCTCAATCGGAGCCTCGTCGTCCTCGTCATCGCCCTCGGTGAGCTCAATCTCGCTATCGGACCAAGTCGGGTCAGGCTGACTCGTATTGAGCTTAGGCGCAGCCTTGCTCTTCTTGGCATGACGGCGCGGCAGCAGCGTTGTCTTAGCGCGCTCAGCTTCCACGGCATCGGACACGTCGACAAACGGATCATCGTCCTCGTCGTCATCGTCCAAAACCGGGTCCACATCGTTACCCATGACCGTGGTCACGGCAGCATCGGAGCCCTTTTGACGAAGAATGCTCAGGTGCGGACGGGCAACGCCGGGCACCGACAGGGCTTCGTCGTCACCCCACGGGCTGGCGTTGACATCGGCACGACGGCGCTCGGCAAAATCGGCCGCACGGTCGCGAGCAGAGCGCAAAACGCCACCCACCGAAAAGCCGATGATGACCAGGCCCACGACGACAAGGCCCAACAGGACTACCATCGCGATAGGCTTACCCAGAGCATTCTGCAGCGCACTCGCAATAAACGCACCGATGTAGCCACCCGAGGCGGACAGATTTTGCGGCGTGAACATAAGGTCGCACGAGACGCTCGTACCCGGCACCATCAGCGACAGAATGGAGACGACGGCGATAAAGACCACGGCGCCGCCCGCAACAGAGCGCGCGTTGAGCGGCGAGTCCTCGCCTAAAAAGAGTGTGGCGGCAAACAGCAAAATGACGATCGGCAGCACGTAGGCGCCCAGACCAAAGCCCAGGTGGTAGAAACCAGCAACCGCAGCCGTAACGGGTGCGGTCGCCGGCGAAATCACGGCAATGAAGGACGCAATCGCCAAAACGGCGATGACCACGCCGGCGATATCGCGGTTGGCCGAGGGCTCGACCAGGGGCTCGAACTCATCGAACTCGGACTCGTGGCCCTTATTGGCACGCAGATGGGAACCGGCACCCTTAGCAGATGCCGGTTGGTTGTTGGC
>CAVKNR010000198.1:0-2900 GCA_963657575.1 Sodaliphilus sp. | reverse complement strand
GCTACTTGACCTCGATGAGCTCGTACTTGCTCGTGCCCAGGCCGATCTTCTCGGCGTGCGCGATGCACACGCGCCAGTCGGTGTCGGGATGCGTGATGCAGAAGGGATCCTTGGCCTGCTCGCCCTCCAGATGCTCGTGGTTGTGCTCCATCTTGGCCGCGCTATCGGTGAGCTCGGTGTTGGGCAGCGGCTCAGACGCCATGACGGCGTCGGCGCAGGCCTGGTCGATGGCGACCGGGTCGAAGCTCGCGAACATGCCGATATCGTTGACGATAGGCGTATCGTTTTCGGGATGGCAGTCGCAGTTGGGACTGATGTCCATGGCAAGCGAGATGTGGAAGCTCGGGCGGCCGTCGACGACGGCCTTGGTGTACTCGGCGATCTTGCAGTTGAGCACGTCGGCCGCGGCCTCATAACCGGGCTTGATGCAGTCCTGGTTGCATGCCGCAATGCAGCGTCCGCAGCCCACGCAGCGATCGTGGTCGATGGCAGCCACGTGCACCGTGCGAGTAGCGCCGCTGGCAAGCTCGCGCTCGCGGGTGCCGTCGAACGAGATAGCGTTGTGCGCGCAGATCTTTTCGCAGGCATGGCAGCCAACGCAGTGCTCGGTCGCGACGTTCGGCTTGCCGGCGGCATGCTGCTCCATCTTGCCGGCACGGCTACCGCCTCCCATACCCAGGTTCTTCATGGCGCCGCCAAAGCCGGCCTGCTCATGGCCCTTAAAGTGGGTGAGGCTAATCACGATATCGGCATCCATGAGCGCCTGACCGATCTTAGCCTCGTGCACGTACTCTCCGCCCTCGACCGGGACGAGCGCCTCGTCGGTGCCCTTGAGGCCGTCGGCGATGATGATCTGGCAACCCGTGGCATACGGGGTAAAGCCGTTCTGGTAGGCGGTGTCGATGTGCTCGAGCGCGTTTTTGCGGCTACCGACATAGAGCGTATTGCAGTCGGTAAGGAAGGGCTTGCCGCCCAGCTCCTTCACGACATCCGCGACGGCGCGGGCGTAGTTAGGGCGCAAAAAGCTCAGGTTGCCCAGCTCGCCAAAGTGAATCTTAATGGCGACGAACTTGTTCTCAAAGTCGATCTGCTCGATACCGGCGCGACGGATGAGGCGCTTAAGTTTGTCGAGCTGGCTCTCGCGAGCATGCGTGCGCAGGTTGGTGAAGTACACCTTAGCGGGTGCTGCGGGTGCAGTTGCGGTCATAGATATATCCCCTCGGTCTATATGGCGTTACAGACATAGAGGATGGTACCAGTTAAAGCAGAGTTAAAGTCAAGTACGGCACCTAGTCATTGGGGACGTTCTTAAATGAGTAGTCGCAAGGGACACTCTTTCGCCACCAGGCAGTTGGGGACAGTCCCCAAGTGCCGGCAGGAAAGGAACGTCCCCGAAGGCCGGCATATAGGGACAGTCCTTGCCAACCCGACCGGCAGACCGGCGAATCATCGGCATCTGGTAAGAGGGACGCGCCGTCACGTTTGTGGCGGCGCGCCTTGGTTTGGCGGCGCGTTCTGGCGTGGCCACAATCTGGTTTGATGGCGTGCCCTGGTGTGGCGGCGTTGACGGCGTGCCCTGGCGTGACGGAGCGTCCTGGCGCGGACCGCTAGCCCTTTCGCGCGACCAGATGCGCGCGGAATCCCTTCTGTGCCTCGAGCTTGAGCGGGGTGAGCCCGGATTCCTCGACGCGCGCGCGTAGCTCGGACAGCTTGAGGATGCGCACGTCGCCATGGCCCAAGAGGCGTGCCAGCGGTAGCTCGATGTTGTTCATGAGCCAGACCGCGACATCGTTCGAGGTGTAGTCGCGAAGGACCAGTCGCCCGCCGGGCCGAAGGACGCGTGCCACCTCGGCGAAAAACCTCTCCGGATGCGGGTAGTGGTGGAAGCTGTTGGAGCAGAGCACGGCGTCGAAGCTCCGGGGCTCGAAGGGCAGTGCCTCCGCGTCTCCGACGACAAAGCTGACGTTATCGAGCTGCTTTGCCCGAGCGACGTCGATCATCCCGGGTGTGAGGTCGAGTCCAGTCAAGTGCTTGCTGGGGTACCGGGCGTGGAGCAGTTCTAGGACGGCTCCGGTTCCACAGCCCACGTCGAGCGCGTCCTCGAACGGTTCGAGCTCAAGCTCCTCGAGCATTTGCGGATAGTCGTCCTTGCACATCTCGTAAATGCCGGCATGGCCGGATTCGTAGACCTTTGCCGCCTCGGTGAACTCTTTGATGGAGAGCTGCTTGAGCTCCTCTGCCGATCTTGCCATGGGTCTCCTTCTGTTCGGGGAAGTCTGACGTTGCGCGCGTTTGCCCACGTCGGGCCTGGCGGGCAAATAACGCGGGGGCACCCTTCCTTCGGTTCGTGCCCCCGCGTGCGGGCGGTTCTCTATTCCTGGACCTTCAGCGCCTCGGAGAGGCTCACGCGCTTGATGGAGCGCGTGTGCAGCAGCGCCACGACCAGGTAGGTCACAAAGCCAATTCCTGCGCACGCCGCCATGGACCAAGCGGGCACGTAGATCTCGATATTGCCGTTGTAGGCGAGCAGCATCGAGCGGAAGATGGCCGTGAGCGAGCCAATAATGACCGGCAGGCTCAGCACGAGCGACGCCGCCACGCACAGCGTGATCGAGCGGATGTACAGATGCGAGATCTCGCTATCGCGATAGCCAAAGACTTTCATGTAGCTGATCGAACGGGCGCTGTGGTCGATCACCGCCTTGGTCAGCAGGTACATAAACAGCAAGAAGATAAACACCGCGAGCCCGATCATCATTCCGATCATTTTGCTCATCATGCCGATGAACTGGTCGCCCACGGCCCGCATGTCGTCGGGCGTGGTGTCGCCGGCAAAGTAACGAGCATCGAGGTCGAGCTTCTCGTCGCTCACATAGCCGTTAAAGTAGGCGGCGTCGTTG
>CAVKNR010000197.1:0-2903 GCA_963657575.1 Sodaliphilus sp. | reverse complement strand
CGCAGGGCCTCCAGACGCTCCTTGGAGGCGTCGTCGGTCTCCTTCATGAGTGCCTGCTCCTCGATCTGCAGCTGGGTGAGCTGACGCGTGGTGGCGTCAATCTCAACCGGCATGCTGTCGAGCTCCATGCGCAGGCGGCTTGCGGCCTCGTCGACCAGGTCGATGGCCTTGTCGGGCAGGAAGCGGTCAGCGATGTAGCGATCGGAGAGGTCGGCAGCTGCCACGAGCGCGCTATCGGTGATGTGTACGCCGTGGAAGATCTCGTACTTCTCCTTGAGGCCACGCAGAATCGAAATGGTGTCCTCGACGGTAGGCTCGCTGACCATCACGGTCTGGAAACGACGGGCGAGCGCCGCGTCCTTCTCGATGTACTTGCGGTATTCGTCGAGCGTAGTCGCGCCGATCGCGTGCAAGTCGCCACGGGCAAGCGCCGGCTTCAGGATGTTGCCGGCGTCCATGGAGCCCTCGGTGGCACCCGCGCCCACGATGGTGTGGAGCTCATCGATGAACAGGATGACCTTACCTTCGGACTTCTGTACTTCCTTGAGCACGGCCTTCAAGCGGTCCTCGAACTCACCGCGGTACTTGGCGCCGGCGACCAGCGCGCTCATGTCGAGCTCGATGAGGTCGCGGTCGCGCAGCGTACTCGGCACGTCGCCGGCCACGATACGCTGGGCGATACCCTCGACGATAGCCGTTTTACCGACGCCCGGCTCACCGATGAGCACGGGGTTGTTCTTGGTGCGGCGGGACAGGACCTGGATGGTACGACGGATCTCGTCGGTACGGCCGATGACCGGGTCGAGCTTGCCGGCGCGGGCAAGGTCGCAGATATTGCGTCCGTACTGCTCCAGCGCCTCAAACTGCGTCTTGTCCTCAGCAGACGTCACGCGGTCATCGCCACGCAGCTCCTCGTAGACCTGCTCGATGCGCTCCTTGGTCACGCCGGCATCGCGCAGCACGCGGCCCGCCTCGCCCTTGTCCTCGGCAAGTGCCATCAGCAGATGCTCGGTCACCACAAAGCTGTCGCCCATCTTGGTGGCCTTCTTCTCGGCCTTTTCGATGACGCGGACGAGCTCGTTGGACAGGCCCATCTGCTGACCCTCGCCCGAAACCTTGGGTGCGCGGTCGATGGCATCTTGTGTGGAGCGTGCGAGTTGGGCCGGGTCGGCACCGATGCGCTCGATAATCACGGAGATATTGCGCTCGCCGGCACCGAGCAGGGCGGACAGCAGGTGAATCGGCTCCACCGCGCCGGCCTGCGCGTCGGCAGCCGTGCTCATGGCGGTCTGCAGCGCCTCGCGCGACGTCATTGCTAGCTTATCGATTCTCATGGAATCACCTCTCTTGGGGCGGCCGCCCTACGGGGCGGCTTCACGTTGTTCGAGAAGTATTGTTGCCAGCTTTGCGCGATCTTATACACAAATCTAAGTCTCTATATATAAGATTTTCTGAGTGTTCCCACGACATACAAACCACCACAAAGGGGACAGGCACCTTTGTGGTGGTTGCAGTCTCTATTTACTTGCCGAACCCGTGCTTCCCGATTCGCCGCTCCAGGGCATCTCATCCTCGAAGAGCCATATACGGGCAGACCCACTATCGCGTGCAGTCTGCGGGTCGGGCAAGCAGGTCTGTTCATAGGCATCTTGGATACACTGACCCATAAAATCGTTGAGCTCGGCCTGGTCGCCCTCCATGACATAGGCTGCATCGCCGGCCATGATGTAAATACCCGGACCCTCATTGCCCTCGTAACCCGGATCGTACGAGACATCACATAACTTTGCGCCGTTTGCAGTGTCCAGCTCGATGGAAGAGTGGCATCCGCCAACCATGTCGTTCGCTTTTGCCCGATAGGACGCATATCCGTACCAACGCTTAAATGTTTTGCCCTTGAGTAGCTCGGACGCCCTATCGATCAGGCTTGTATCCGTGGTATAGCGCATGGCCCCAAGCTGAATACTCGGATAATTGCTAATACCCAGCACAGCCGGCTGCTCATCAAAATCAACGGTAATGGTCTCGGGCTTGTCGTCGCCGGTCAGAAGTTCGACAGATTGAGCCACAGGCTTGACCAACGGCTCCGTCACCGCAGCAGGTAGAAATGCCATACCGACAGCGCCCGCGCCAACCACAGCGATCGCAAGCGCCAAGACAATCAATCCAATACGGGCAGAACGGCTCACGGCAAAACACCCCACAATGCAAACCTTCGCCACCTGCACTAATGATACCGCCAGCTAACACTATTACCAAAAGAAGCCGCACGCTCCTCACCACCACAAAGGGGACAGGCACCTTTGTGGTGGTTTTCGACGCTAACGGTCGACCATCTCGCGCCATGAGATTAAACTTGAATTGTTCTCTGAACATATCCATTTCTGCCTATCCTCAACAGATCTTTGTCTCGAGGAGCGCATATGAAGCCGTCTCATTCCACCGGCCGCAACGTCATCGCCATTCTCGCCATACCCATCGTGATGCTCTTCCTTATCGTCATCACGCCCTTTTCTTTTGGTATCGCCTCGCCCTTCGATCTTTGCGGGATGATCGACGCCGGCTCGCGTGCCACCTCGCTCTCCTTTGTCTGCCGTGGCGTGTTCTACGAATATGCAATTCCCACCGGAAGTTGGCAGTCCAAGTTACCGTTGCTCGGCAAGGTCGACGGATGCTCCCCCTATTTCTGCCTTGAACCTCAGGCGCTAAACTATCTGATCGACGACCAGCCACTCGACTCCATCACCCTCGCCTACGACTACGCACCAAACACCGATGAGCGCCACATGAACCAAGTCCTCGACAAGCTGCTTGGACAGTGCGGGCTCACCGAGGAGGACGGTCGAACCATCTATAGCAACCAGAAATTAAAGCGAACAGAACTCCGCCGTGTCGGAAAAATC
>CAVKNR010000196.1:0-2931 GCA_963657575.1 Sodaliphilus sp. | reverse complement strand
GCCGACAAAGGCACGCTTATGCGTCCGGCGTTTATGCGCGATACCGAAAAGATACTTCATCTTCCGGCGTACACCCGTTATGCAGGCAAAACGCAGGTCTTTAGCTTCCGTAGCAATGACGATCTGTCACGCCGCGGTTTGCACGTGCAGCTCGTCTCCCGCATTGCGCGCGATATCGGTCGCGCCCTGGGGCTCAATTGCGATCTGATCGAGGCGATTGGCCTGGGTCACGACTTGGGACACACGCCTTTCGGCCATGCCGGTGAGCGCTTCCTCAACGATATCTATCATGAGCGTACGGGGCGTTATTTTTTCCATAACGTGCAGTCGGTCCGCGTGCTCGACACGCTGTACGGTCGCAACGTGTCGCTCCAGACGCTCGACGGCGTGCTATGCCATAACGGCGAGTACGAGCAGCGTGTGTTTGAGCTCTCGGACATGAGCTCCTTTGACCAGTTTGACCAGACGGTTGAGGATTGCATTGCCACGGGCTATAGCGCAATTGAGCATCTGCGTCCCATGACGCTCGAGGGCTGCGTCGTTCGCATCTCGGATATTCTTGCCTACGTCGGTCGTGACCGTCAGGATGCGATCGCGGCGGGCCTGCTTTCGCCCGACGCTTTTGATGATGGCCGGGGCGGTGCCTACAACAGTTGGATCCTCGCGCATGCCTCCATCGATATCGTTGAGCACAGCTATGGTAAGCCGCGCATCGAGATGAGCGAGGACCTGTTTGAGGAAATTCGCCGAGCCAAGCGCGAGAACTACGAGAAGATCTATAGCAAGGGCGGTATCGAAGGCGATTCCGAGGCGGAGCTGCGCGAGGCGTTCGTAAAGCTCTACGACCGTTGCCTGCAGGATATAAACGAAGGTGACGAGTCCTCGTATATCTTTAAACACCACATTTCTCGCATCGAGCAGCAGCTTTCCTACTACGATCGCGCCTATGCCTGGCAGAACGATAAGGACCAGGCGGTCGTGGATTATATCGCGAGTATGACGGACGGTTATTTCTGCGAGCTGACGAGTAAGCTGTTCCCTGGTCTGGAGTTTCCGCACCGTACCTATATTAACGAACGGTAGTTCGTATTAATTCGGTATACTGTTAGTGGAAATCGTATTTGATTGATACACGGGATGGCTATGGACGACCTTTTTTCTGCTTCGACGCGCGAGCGTTCCTTTCAGAATGCGCCGCTTGCGGTGCGCATGCGCCCCAATTCGCTCGACGAGTACGTGGGCCAGCAAAAGGCCGTCGGTAAGGGTTCATGGTTGCGTGCCGCGATCGAGCACGACGTGCTTTCGAGCGTGATTCTGTACGGGCCGGCCGGTACGGGCAAGACGACGCTGGCCCACATCATCGCCAACCATACCAAGAGCGAGTTTGTCGAGGTCAGCGCTGTGACGGGCACCGTGAAGGACTTGCGCCGCGTGATTGACGAGGCCAAGACGCGCCTGAATACCTACGACCGCCGCACCATTCTATTCATCGATGAGATTCACCGCTTCTCTAAGTCGCAGCAGGATGCTCTGCTGCATGCAGTTGAGAACCGTACCGTCATTATGATTGGCGCTACGACGGAGAATCCGTACTTCGAGGTCAACTCGGCACTGTTGTCGCGTGGGCGCGTGGTGGAGCTTGAGCATCTGAAGGATGAGGATATCGCCACGCTTATTGAACGTGCGCTTGAGGCACCACATGGTCTGAACGGTAAGTTCTCGGCCGATGAGGATACGGTCAAGACCATTTGTACGTTGGCCGCGGGTGATGCACGCTCGGCCTTGACGACACTTGAGCTGGCGAGCGAGATTGCCGTCACGCGTCCCGATACCGAGGGGACGCCAGCGCCGGCGGCGGGGGAGCGCTATCCCATCACCGTGGATGACGTAAAGATTGCCAACCCGCGTCGCGGGTTTTCGTATGACAAAAACGGCGACATGCACTACGACATCATCAGTGCGTTCATCAAGTCCATGCGCGGCAGCGACCCCGATGCCACGGTCTACTGGCTTGCGCGCATGATCGATGCGGGGGAGGATCCTAAGTTTATCGCCCGTCGCATTATGATTCATGCTTCCGAGGATGTTGGCAATGCCGATCCGCAGGCTCTTCTTATAGCACATGCTGCGTTTAAATCTGCCGAGGTTATTGGCTATCCCGAGTGCCGTATTAACCTCGCTCAGGCTGCACTCTATGTGTGCTTGGCGCCAAAATCCAACGCGTGTGAGGCTTCGATCGATGCGGCGCTGGCCGACATCCATTCTAGTGGGCTTCGCGAGGTGCCTAGTTATCTGCGCGATCGCCATCGCCCGGGCAGCGATGAATACGGTGTGTATAAGTATCCACATGATTATCCCGAAGGCTGGGTCGATCAGCGCTATTTGCCCGAGGGACTGGAGCGCGGCGCGTTCTGGCAACCTGCCGGCCGCGGTTGGGAAGAATGGCGCGTAGAGCAAAGCGAGCGCGACCGTAGCGGCAATGCGCCCAAGTAGGTCCTTGGGACCTCGCACATTCCCTTAGGGTATCTTTCCCCTTCTTTGGGGTACCATGAAAAGCGTCTGTATTTCGATTCCTTCGGGAGGCTTGTATGAGTCCCATTCAAATCGCCCTGCTGCTACTCGCCGTTGCCGGTGTGTGGGCTGTTATCGAGCTCGCGCTCACGCTGCGAAAGACCCGCACCGTCGTTGATTCGCTCGACAAGACGGTGAGCGACCTTAACAACACGATCGCCGAGGCTCAGCCCGTGGTGGCAAAGCTCGATGGCGCTGTCGATGAGCTCACCCCCGCGCTGGCGCAGGTTGAGCCGCTCCTCAAGTCGAGCAAGACGGCAGTTGATGCCCTTACCTCCAACCTCGTCGAGGTTGAGGCGGTTGTCCGCGACATTTCCGAGGTTACGGGCAGCATGGCCGAGGCCAGCAATGCTGTGTCGA
>CAVKNR010000195.1:0-2972 GCA_963657575.1 Sodaliphilus sp. | reverse complement strand
AGGAAAGGAGGGGAACAATGGCGGACAAGAACGCAGAAGTTGCAGTCGAGGATAACGGCGGCATGAAGAAAACGCTTTCGCTCTGGAACTTCTTCACCATCGGTTTCGGTGCCATCATCGGTACCGGTTGGGTTCTGCAGGTCGGCGACTGGATGGTCGTGGGCGGCGGTCCCGTTCCCGCTATGATCGCATTCCTCTTGGGTGCAATCTTCCTCGTGCCCGTCGGAGCTGTTTTCGGTGAGCTCACGGCTGCTATCCCCATCTCGGGCGGCATCGTCGAGTATGTCGATCGTAGCTTTGGCCGTACGCTGAGCTACATCACCGGATGGCTTTTGGCCCTGGGCAACGGCATCCTGTGCCCGTGGGAGGCCATCGCCATTTCGACCCTCGTGTCCGAGATGTTCGGCAGCCTGCCCGGTCTTGAGTGGCTGCGCGCCGTCAAGCTCTACACCATCCTGGGCGCCGACGTTTACCTGTTCCCGACGCTGATCGCGCTCGGCTTTGCAGTCTACGTCATCTTCCTCAACTTCCGCGGTGCCAGCTCGGCTGCCAAGCTCCAGGCCTTCCTGACCAAGGCCCTGCTCTGCGGCATGCTGCTCGCCATGGGCGTCTCGCTGTTCACCGGCTCGCCGGACAATGCCATGCCCGTGTTCTCCCAGGTCGCCGGCGCTGGCGGCGGCAAGGCCGCTACCGAGAGCTCCAGCCTGTTTGCCGGCATCGTGTCGGTCCTGGTTCTGACCCCGTTCTTCTACGCCGGCTTCGACACCATTCCTCAGCAGGCTGAGGAAGCAGCCGAGGGCCTCAACTGGAACAAGTTCGGCAAGATCATCTCCCTGGCCCTGCTGGCCGCCGGCGGCTTCTACATGGTCTGCATCTACTCGTTCGGCACCATCCTCGACTGGCATGAGTTTGTTAAGAGCCCGGTTCCCGCGCTTGCCTGCCTCAAGGGCATCAACATGCTTCTATACCTGGCCATGCTCGTCATCGCTACGCTTGGACCCATGGGCCCGATGAACTCCTTCTACGGCGCCACGAGCCGCATCATGCTCGCCATGGGCCGCAAGGGCCAGCTGCCCGAGCAGTTCGCCGAGGTCGACCCCAAGTCCGGCGCTCCCAAGCTTGCCTGCGTCGTCTTGGGCGTCATCACCGTCGTCGGACCGTTTTTGGGCAAGAACATGCTCATCCCTCTGACCAACGTGTCGGCTCTCGCCTTCATCTTCTCCTGCGGTATGGTCGCCCTCGCTTGCCTGCGCATGCGCTTCACCGAGCCCGACCTGCCTCGTCCCTACGAGGTGCCCGGCGGCAAGTTTGGCATCGGCCTCGCTATCGCTGCCTGCGCCATCATCATCGGCCTGCTCGTGATTCCGTTCTCTCCCGCCTCCCTCAACATGGTGGAGTGGAGCATCGTGATCGGCTGGCTGGCCGTCGGCCTGGCTCTCATGGCCTTCACCAATTCCCGCAAAAAGTAACGCCGAGCCGGGGCGGATCAGGTGCGCGGGACCCTCTCTTCCGCGCACCGAACCCGGCACCACTTGGGTAGCTTTGTGAGGCCTTAACCCAACACGGCCTCACCCACATATATGGATCCATAAGGAGGAACCATGTCCACTAAGTATGCAATCGTTGGCGGCAAGCTCATCGACGGTACCGGTGCCGAGCCGGTCGAGAACTCCCTCGTTCTCGTCGACGACAACGGCAAGATCGAGTACGCCGGCGCCATGCAGGACCTTCCCGAGGGCGTTGAGGTCATCGACGCCGCCGGCAAGACCGTCCTTCCCGGCCTGATCGACACCCACCTGCACTTCTCGGGCAACCTGACCGACGATGATACCGATTGGGTCATGCAGCCGCTCCTCGAGAAGCAGGCCGTCGCCGTCAAGCAGGCCTACGACTGCCTCACCCACGGCCTCACCACCGTCTGCGAGATCGGCCGCTTTGGTATCCAGATCCGTGACTGCATCGACAAGGGCGTCTTTAAGGGCCCGCGCGTTCTGGCCACCGGCCTCGGCTTCTGCCGCGTTGCCGGCCACGGTGACTCCCACCACTGCACCCAGGAGCTCAACAAGGAATCCCACCCCTGGGGCGACCAGGTCGATGGTCCTTGGGATCTGCGCAAGGCCGTCCGTCGTCGCCTGCGCGAGAACCCCGATGCCATCAAGATCTGGGCTACCGGTGGCGGCATCTGGCGCTGGGACTCCGGCCGCGACCAGCACTACTGCTCCGAGGAGATTCAGGCCGTGGTCGAAGAGGCCAAGATGGTCGGCATCCCCGTGTGGAGCCACTGCTACAACAACCACGCCGCTGCCTACGACTCCGTCCGCTTTGGCTGCGAGCAGCTGATTCACGGCTTCGATATCGATGAGCGCACCATGGACCTCATGGCCGAGCAGGGCACCTTCTTCACCCCGACGATTGCCTTCCTGCCCACCTGGTACGCCACCTATCCGCCCGTCTACGTCCCCGAGCTGCACGACAAGTACGAGGGCACCCTGGTCGAGAAGGAGCTGCAGCGCAACTACGACTGCTTGCGCGAGGCCAAGAAGCGCGGCGTCGTCATGACGATCGGCTCTGACTCCTTCTCCTTCGTCACCCCGTACGGCACCTGCTCCATCGAGGAGATGTACGAGTTCGTCGACAAGATCGGCTTCACCCCGGTCGAGACCATCACCTGTGCCACTCTCAACGGTGCCAAGATGTGCCACATCGAGGACGAGACCGGTTCCATCGAGGCCGGCAAGTGCGCCGACCTGCTGGTCGTCAACGGTGACGTCGCCGCCGACATCCACGTGCTCAACACCGACAACATGGACGTCATCATGAAGGACGGCTGGATTGTCGAGGCCGGTACCTTCGGCGAGGCAAACAAGTACAGCGCCTAAGCTACCGTTCATCGATGGCTTGATGTAAAACACAGTATTTGATTGCATAATGCAATGGAGAGGGTCGCTTGCGGCCCTCTTTATTGCTATGGG
>CAVKNR010000194.1:0-2974 GCA_963657575.1 Sodaliphilus sp. | reverse complement strand
GTCTCGTTCCCCGCGGGTTCGACTTTTGCCATTAAGATGCTCGGTCGCGCCGATACGCAGTCGGTGGTCCTGCCGACGGTCTGCGCGGTTTTCGGTCGTCGCACCGTCGACTATGTCCTGGATGGGGGTGGCACGCCGGCTCCTCAACATGAGGAGCATTCTCCATCTGCACGGGCTGCGGCATCTGCGGACCCGCAACCCGTGTTCTCGGCGGCCCCTGCATCCTCGAGCGCCAGCGCGTCGCAGCAGCAAACGGCACCGGTAGCGGCATCGACCCCGTCGGCGCCTAAGCCCGCGGCGCCCAAACCGGCTGCTCCGACACCCGCGCCCAAGCCCGTCTCGCCCGCGTCCAAGTCATCCGGCCTGGCCAAGGCTCCCTGGCTGCGCTCCGACAACCCTGCCGGCGCTCCCGCTACGGGCAAGCTCCCGACCGAGCCCGCGCCCCGTGCGCCCGAGCGCGCGTCCGCTCCCACGGCTCAACCTGTCGCGCAGCCTGCCCCGTGGGAATCCGAGCAGGTTCCCTACGACGACGCCATGGTTGGCGGTTTTGCTGCCGATGCCGGCGGGGACGATCTGCCTCCGTTCGACGTGCCGGGTGCGGCGTCCGCGCCCAAGTCCGCTGCAACTGCCCCCAAAGAGGAGGGCGCTCCTGCAGCTCCCTGGGAGTCCAACCCCGGTGCGGGCAGCCCCTTCGGCCATCAGGGCGCAGCCCCGAGCATCCCGCAGACCGAGGACGAGGCCAAGGCCCTCATCCGCAGCGTCTTTGGCCAGGCCACCATCTTCAAGCCGGTGGAGTAGCTGCGCAGGCGGGTATACTGCTCAAGAAGAGGACCCCTTGTCCGGGCGCATCTGTATTTCGGACATGTGTAGTGTGGTGCCGCGTATGTCGCATTTGAGCAGACAGGTGCGTGACGGTCGGCCTAGGATGCTGAGGTCGATACGATACGTCGCATGGCTGTCCGTGTGCTCGACTTGCTCGGCGTTGACGGTTGCTCCGATTGTCAAGAAAGCGCCTAGTTCGGCATCGACAATCTTGGAGTCCTTTATCTTGACCTTGAACTCTTGGTAGAGGGACGGGCTGTTGTAGTAAATGGTTCGAGTTCCGTCGGTGCACTCATCGGTCGCTTCCCATTTGACGATGGGCTGGTCCGAGCTGGCTATCAGTAGTTCTGCTCCAAAGGCTATAGCATGGGTGATGATAACCAGTAATGCCCAGCCGACAAAGAGATAGAGAACCACATATGCAACGGGGTGTTTTGAGCGGATGTTTTGGAGCACGTCGGGGGCATTCATGGGGCACCTCCAAATTGCTGTCTGTGACAATCAAATTATACCCTGCCATCATGAGCGCCGCCTCGAGCAGCGGTTCGGCATTTTGTTATCTAGCTGGATGCAGAAAATGCCGGATTCCGGCTCTACAAGATTTAGCTTTCAATATTATGCAGATGCGAATTATTCAACTTTGCATAATCTTTGGGCGCGGCTTGCACTCCAGGACATGTATATCGACTGAGGGAACACGTCCGCCCCGCTTGCTTGCCCCGCGCCGTGGTACGATTTTTGAGTTTGAAAGTCCCGCCGTGCTCCGGCTGCCCTTGCAGCTTGTCGCGCGGCCGCACGTAAAGGAGCCATCATGGCCGGTATGAACATGCAGCAGATGATGAAGCAGGCTCGCAAGATGCAGGAGCAGCTTGCCGCCGCGCAGGAGAACCTCAAGTCCCAGACCGTCGACGCCTCTGCCGGCGGCGGCATGGTCAAGGTGACCGTTAACGGCGAGATGGAGCTCGTCAACCTCACCATCGATCCCGATGCGCTCGATCCCGAGGACGTCGATATGCTGCAGGATATGATCATGGCTGCCGTCAACGAGGCCGTCCGCGGCGTCAACGAGCTCGCCAACAAGCAGATGGGCGCCATCACCGGCGGCCTCAACATTCCGGGCATGCCGTTCTAAGACACGCATATATATGAGTGCGAATCACAGTCTGCAAAAACTGCTCGATGAGCTGGGCCGTCTGCCGGGCATTGGTCCCAAGTCGGCCCAGCGCATCGCCTATTACCTGCTCGAGGCCGATGCCGAGGAGGCCCGCCGCCTGGCCGAGGCCATCCTGGAGGTCAAGCAGGAGGTCCACTTTTGCAGTCGTTGCTTTAACTACGCCACGGCCGATGAGTGCTCCATCTGCCAGGACCCGATGCGCGACACCACTCGTATTTGCGTTGTGGGCGAGCCGCGCGACGTCCAGGCGATCGAGCGCACGGGCAGCTACCACGGCCTCTACCACGTATTGGGCGGTGTGATCAGCCCCATGGACAAGATTGGTCCCGAGCAGTTGCACATCCGCGAGCTGCTGGCACGCTTGGGCCACGAGGACATCCACGAGGTCATCATCGCCACCAACCCCAATATTGAGGGCGAGACCACGGCGAGCTACCTGGCCCGCACTATCAAGCCGCTGGGCGTCGAGGTATCGCGTCTGGCAAGCGGCCTTCCCGTGGGCGGCGACCTGGAGTATGCCGACGAGCTTACGCTTGGGCGCGCCATCGAGGCCCGTCGCGCGATTTAGGTGGCGAGCCTGCTCCTGCCGTATGTTTTCCTCGCGACGCACGGGGTAGTCATAATTTCCCCGTGCGACTGTGAGTTTGTTGTGCAACAAAGATGCCTCGTATCCGCTTATCGCATGGATGCTTCCGCTCGCATCCTTAATTTGCCCATTCGTTGCGCAACCTTTTGGGTTCGCTGATACACTCAAATATGGATTTGAATGAATGCGCCGCTTCTGAGCGGCGTGTTTTTCTTGGAGGAGAACGCATGCGGCCCGGTGGCACTCAGACAAAGCGCGGCGCCGCGGTGCGCATGCGACGCCGACTGGGCTTGGCGCCGCGGGCGTACGCACTGCTGTCCTGCTCGCTGGTGCTGGTCATAGCTGGCGTTTCTGCCTATGGCATGACCGTGCCGTCCATGATGCAGGCGCAT
>CAVKNR010000193.1:0-3022 GCA_963657575.1 Sodaliphilus sp. | reverse complement strand
ACGTCGGTCATCTTGACGAGCGAACTGACCGGGACGAACTCGTTGACGCCGTGGTAGCAATAGCCGCCGGTGGAAAGGTTGGGGCAGGGCAGACCGCGGAACGACAGCTGAGCGCCGTCGGTGCCGCCACGAATTGGCAGCACCTGGGGCTCAACGCCGCAGGCAAGGTAGGCTTCCTTGGCAACATCAATAAGCTCGGGATAGTCACGAACGATCTCGGCCATATTTCGATACTGCTGCTTAATCTCGACTGTCACGCGCTTCTCACCCAGACGCTGGTTGAGCATCGAGGCGGCGGCATCAATAAGGTCGAGTTTCTGCTGGAACTTGGCGGCGTCATGGTCGCGGACGATATAGCGCGCTGTGGCGTGATCGACGGTCGCAGATACACCCTCAAGGTGATAAAAGCCCTCGTAGCCTTCCGTATACTCCGGGCGCTGCACGTAGGGGAGCAACGCGTTGAAGTCGCAGAACAGATTGCCTGCGTTGACCATACGGCCCTTGGCGTCGCCCGGGTGGATGGACTGGCCCTCAAAGCGGACGGTCGCCTCGGCGGCGTTAAAACACTCCCACTCCAGCTCGCCGATGGGGCCGCCGTCGACCGTGTAGGCGTACTTGCAGCCAAAGGTATCGATATCCAACAGCTCGGCTCCGTGGCCGATCTCCTCGTCAGGGCAGAAGCAAATGCCGAGTGCGGGATGGGGCAGAGAAGGGTCCTGAGCGATACGCGCGACAAGCGACATGATCTCGGCGACGCCTGCCTTGTCGTCCGCGCCCAGCAGCGTGGTGCCATCGCTGCAGACCAGGTCCTCACCCGCGAGGTCATTCAGGGCGGGAAGCTTGGCGGTACTCATGGCAACGGGCTTACCGTCAACCGTGCCGCAGACCAGGTCGCCGCCTTCGTAGTGTACGATGTGCGGCTTCACGCCGGCGCCCGGTGCAACTTCGGTGGTGTCGAGATGGGCGATCAGGCCCAGGGCGGGCTTGTCCTCAGCGCCCGCACTTGCGGGGATATGCGCGCAGACATAGGCGTGCTCGGTCACGTGGGCATCTTCCGCACCAAGCTCGCGCAGCTCTTCAGCCAGCACGTTGGCAAGGTCAAACTGAACGGCGCTCGAGGGTACCTGGTCGCAGTTTGCATCCTCGGACTGCGTGTTGATCTGGACGTAGCGCAAAAAGCGCTCGAGGACATCGGGGCTCGTGGTGGTGTTTTCCATAAAGACCGCTCCAATCTTGGTCGTCGTGTGCAACAAGAACTCTAGCACGGTATGCCACGGCATACCACGACGCTTGGATGGGGTAGAATCAGCCATTGAATGCAGAAGGGACGGAAGATCATGGATACGACAAATAGCTCGCGCGAACTACATCTGACGGTGGCGAACGAAGACTACTTGGAGTGCATGGTTCGCATTGAAAGCGAAGAGGGGGAAACCAACGGCGTGCGATCGGTCGACATCGCGCAGCGCCTTGGCGTCTCCAAGGCATCGGTCAATAAAGCGGTTTCGGCGCTCAAGGCATCCGAGCTTGTCGAGCAATCGCACTACGGCAAGGTGATCCTGACCGATCGCGGCCGCGAGGTTGGCACGGCTATCTGGTACCGTCATCGCCTCATCCGCACGTTTTTGGTTCAGGAGCTCGGTGTCGAATTTGAGCGAGCCGATTCCGAGGCCTGCATGATGGAGCATGCGCTATCCGAGGACACGATGAGCCGCTGGCTCGCCTATCTCGAAAAGCAGGGAATCAGCGTCGAGGAATAGCGGGATATATATGGATACGAGTTATTACAACCGCTTTGGTGCCGAGGAACTTACGCGCCGCTTGTCGAGCGAGACCTTGTTGGCGCAGGGCCCCATGGGCAGTGTTCTGTTGAGTGAGTACGATGCCGCCGACATTCCACCGGCGTTTTGGAATCTGGCAGAGCCGCAGACCGTTTCTCGTATCCATCGCTTGTATGTCGCCGCCGGCGCGCAGGTGCTCATTACCAACACCTTTCAGGCATCGAGCTATGCCCTCAAGCACGACCAGATTGCGCCGTCCGTGGCGGAGGTCAATCGCGGGGCCGTCGACGATGCCCGCCAGGCGCACCCTCAGCTGCTGCTAGGCTCGATGGGCCCGATCGGTATTGAGTGGTTTGCCGAGGACTCTGCCGAGTATCGTGAAATCCGAGGCATTGCGCGCGAACAGGCGCACGCCTTGCTCAACGCCGGCGTTGACGGTCTGCTGATCGAGACGGTGACGTCTATCCGTAATTTGCAGCCCATGCTTGCCGGCGCCCGAGACGCCGCCGACGGCATGCCTGTTCTGGTGAGTTTTGTCGTTGACGATAAAGGCGACCTGTTGGGCGATGGCCTCAACATCGAGGCAGCCGTTTTGTACGCCGAAAAACACGGCGCAAACTCGGTTGGTGTTAATTGCTGTTCGCTTGCGGCCGCGAACGCGGCGGTGCCCAGGATGGTTGCATCGGCGACTACTCCCGTCACGGTGCGTCCCAACGTGGGCGATCCGGTCCAGACTCAGGATGGCCCCGTATGGCACGAGAACCCCGAAGCTTTCGCGCGCGCATGCATCGAATGGAGGCATGCCGGTGCCGCAATGGTGGGCAGTTGCTGTGGAACCACGGCAATCACTACGGCAGCGATGGCCGAGGCGCTCGATATATAAAGGGCAAACCGCTCCATACGGGGCGGTTTATTTTTTTGCTTGCATGTCCTCGGCAGCATTTGCCCAAATGGTGAATGCTGGTGCCGGCAGGTTGCCGAGTACATGTTGCGGGTATACCCCATGCGTACCATGATCCAAACACTGTGAGGTGTCTGCGCGTGTGCGCGATAATTCATTTTGGAACTGACGGTTGGCGCGCTCGCGTCGATGAGGACTTCACTGCCGATAACGTTGCCCGTATCGCCGATGCCGTCGGCGAGTTGTGGCAAAAGACCAATCCGGGCAAAACGGTATATATAGGGTTCGACACCCGGCCCCTGGCGCGCGAGTTCGCTGAGCTTGCGGCGGGCGTGCTAGC
>CAVKNR010000192.1:0-3034 GCA_963657575.1 Sodaliphilus sp. | reverse complement strand
TCGTCGTGCATGATATAGCCTACGTGCATCGTTGGGGCGTCTGCTAACGGGATCGATGCCATACCCCATTGCATTTCATTGGAGAGGACACCGGTCGACAGGGTGTAACCGTTCGACGTGATAAGTAAGTTGGTAAGTGTTCCGCGGTCCGAGATTCGTATGTTGCGGTCGCAAGGGATATAGCTAAAAGGTTCCTCGGCGTAATAGAAGGAGTTTGAGGTCCCCTGCTCAAAGCTGTAGCGCGTATAGGGCGTGAGGTCGGCAAGGGACAGCTGCGAGCGGCGTGCGAGCGGGTGGCGTTCGCTGACGAACACGTGGACCTTTGCATCAAAGAGGGGATGAAAGCTCGCTCGGGCATCGGTGAATGCCTTCTGCAAGACACGGGTATTAAAGTCGTCCAGATAGAGGATGCCGATGTCGCTGCGAAACGCGCGCACGTCGTCGATGATCTGCGCCGTGGTGGTCTCGCGCATGATGAACTCGAACTTGCTGTCACGGCAGCGCTCGACCACGTTGACAAAGGCCTCGACCGAAAACGCGTAGTGTTGGGCCGAGATGGCAAGGCGGGCCTGAGGTGTACCGCCGTCCTCGTAGCGGGCCTCGAGCATGTCGGCCTGCTCTACGACCTGGCGTGCATAACCCAAAAGCTCGGTGCCGTCGTTGGTGAGTGCAACACCGCGGCTGGAGCGCGTAAAGATTTCGATATGAAGTTCCTGCTCCAGGCTTTTGACGGCATTGGAGATATTGGACTGTGCCGTATAGAGGCGCTGGGCTGCGGCGTTGATCGAACCGGACTCTGCCACGGCGATCAAAAAGCGAAGCTGTTGGAGGGTCATCGGCGCCCGTCCTTTCGAGTGTTATCTATAAAACCGATAACAGGTTAGCGCTTTTAAGTGATTGACCGAGGAAAACAATGCTCGTACTATTCAAAACACACAAAGACGGTAGGTAATTAAGCCAACTACGGAACCGGGATGCGAAAGGAGGCCCGCATATGAATTGCTTACCAAGACGAATGCCGGGCTCCTGTTTGCGTCCGTCGGCGTGATCAGGAGACAGCCACTTACTTCTCTTACTCTTATTACTTTTATTCGATCAAGGAGATCATCATGAGCCAGTTCATCAACAACCCCGAGCACACCTTTGGTTTCGATACCCTGCAGCTGCACGTTGGCCAGGAGAGCGCCGATCCTGCATCCGACTCCCGCGCCGTGCCTATCTACCAGACCACGAGCTATGTGTTCCGCAACTCCCAGCACGCCGCCGACCGCTTTGGTCTTGCCGACGCCGGTAACATCTACGGCCGTCTGACCAACTCCACCCAGGGCGTCTTCGAGGACCGTATCGCCGCCCTCGAGGGTGGCGTGGCAGGTCTTGCCGTCGCCTCCGGTGCTGCTGCCATCACCTATACCCTGCAGGCTCTTGCCCAGGCCGGTGACCACGTGGTGGCTCAGAAGACCATCTACGGTGGCTCCTACAACCTGCTGGAGCATACGCTCTCCCAGTTTGGCGTCGAGACCACGTTTGTCGATGCCCATAACCTTGAAGAGGTCGAGGGTGCCATCAAGGACAACACCACGGTCATCTATCTCGAGACGCTCGGCAACCCCAACTCCGACATCCCCAACATCGACGCCATCTCCGAGATCGCCAAGAAGCACGGTCTGCCGGTTGTCGTCGACAACACCTTCGGCACCCCGTATCTGTTCCGTCCGCTGGAGCATGGTGCCAATATCGTCGTCCACTCCGCAACCAAGTTCATCGGCGGCCACGGCACCTCGCTGGGCGGTGTGATCGTCGACGGCGGTAACTTCGATTGGAAGGCGAGCGGAAAGTACGCCCAGATTGCTGAGCCCAACCCCTCCTACCACGGTGTCTCGTTTGCCGAGGCTGCCGGTCCCGCCGCCTTTGCAACCTATGTCCGCGCTATCCTGCTGCGTGACGAGGGCGCTTGCATCAGTCCGTTCAACGCCTGGGTCCTGCTCCAGGGCACCGAGACTCTGTCGCTGCGCGTTGACCGCCATGTCGAGAACACCAAGAAGGTCGTTGAGTTCCTGGCTGGTGACAGCCACGTCGCCAAGGTGAACCACCCGAGCCTGCCTGAGCACCCCGATCACGAGCTCTATCAGAAGTACTTCCCCCGTGGCGGTGCCTCGATCTTTACCTTTGAGATAAAGGGTGGCCAGGAGGCAGCTTGGAAGTTCATCGATCATCTGCAGGTGTTCTCGCTGCTCGCCAACGTGGCCGACGTCAAGTCGCTCGTCGTGCACCCGGCTACCACCACGCACTCCCAGCTCTCTGCCGAGGAGCTCGCCGAGCAGAACATCACGCCCTCCACGATCCGTCTTTCCATCGGTACCGAGAACGCCGAGGATATCATTTGGGATCTGAAGCAGGCCTTCGCCGCGCTGGACGAGTAAGGCGACTTGTGCAAGGACCCCTTGCGACTCGATAGGTATAACTGCATAAAATGCCTGCTCAAGGCGCCTGTGCGAACAATGGTTGCACAGGTGCCTTTTTTGCATAGAGAGGGTGCAAAAACAGGGTTTTTGGCACGCTTTATGCATCCGAGTTGTGGAAAACTCCTGTTAAGAGGATGTGAGTTTTACGCAATTGACGTGCGCCTTTTGAGTAAAACCGCAGATCGCGATTTGCTCGGGGTACTATGCAGCGCGATCGAATCACACGCAGCTCAAACGCAGCAAAAACACACTACGGAGGTTTCCAGCTACATGAGGATCGATTCACGAAAACCGAAAGCCGCTGCCCTTTCCGCCGCTCTGACCGTGGCACTTTTGGTGGGCGCCGGCGCAACTGATGCCCACGCGGCAACACTATCCGATACGGTCGGATCTACGCCGTCCGAGGCGACGCTGGTGCAGCCCGTCGACTACCGCGGCGATGGTTATGGCTCTATGCAGGAATGGAATGCCTCGATGGGGGCAAAGCGCGACTCCCTGGAGATGCGCGCTCAGATCATTATGAATATGTATGGCGACTATGCTACCGATGACGAGCGCGCTGTGCTGCAGGG
>CAVKNR010000191.1:0-3048 GCA_963657575.1 Sodaliphilus sp. | reverse complement strand
CTGCGGAAACGCGGGGTCCGTTCAGGCTGTTGCGTTGAGATTGAAAATCAACCAAATTCCCCTGCTCGGCGGTGGCGTTTTGCGCGCGAGCGTATCAGTTGTTATTGCCACCATCGAGCAATGCCTCAAAATCCTTCGCCGGCATGGGACGGTAGTAGAGGAAGCCCTGAGCGTAGCGGGCGCCCATTTGTCGTAGCATGTTTGCCTGCTCATTTGTCTCGACGCCTTCAACCACGACGGGCAGATGGAGCGACTGCGCCATCTCGAGCATCGATGAAATGATTTGCGCGCTGCGGCCTTGATCGCGGTCGGTGGGCACAAAGGTGCGGTCGAGCTTGATGACGTCGACGTTGACGTTCTTGAGCATCGCGAGCGTGGACTGGCCGGTGCCAAAATCGTCCATGTAGGTCGAGAAGCCACGGGTGTGCAGATCCGCGGTCAGCTTATCCACGGCCTCGGACTCTCCGGTATAGGCGGTCTCGGTGATCTCGATGTGCATGAGTTCGGGCGGCAGGTTGTACTGGGCGGCGAGCGACCCCATATGCTCGGCGACATCGCAGGCAAGAATGTCTACGCGCGACACATTGAGGGAAATCGGAACCACGCGAAGTCCTCGATTGAGGCGCTCGCGGAGCCACATGGCGACGCCCTGCCAAACATATTTGTCGAGCGTCACTACAAAGCCGCTTTCCTCGAGTGCGGGGATAAACGTTGCGGGCGAAATGAGAGAGCCGTCCTTGTCAATCCAGCGAGTGAGTGCTTCGGCGCCAATAATCTCGCCGGTTTCCATATCGACCTGGGGCTGAAGATAGTACGTGATGCGACCATTTGACAGCGCGTACTGGAATTCGGTCAGCGTGCGGTTGAACACGATTTCGCGCTTGTACTCCTCGGGGCAAAAAATGGCAATGCGCTCCTTAAAGTCGTTTTTTGCGCGCCGATTGGTAAACATGGCCTTTGCCTGCGCATCGATGGTGATCTCCTCATTGGAATCGATGGGGTAAACGCCCATGGACGGCCAAAAACCTACGCCGCCATCATGCCTGGCTACTGCCTCGCGAACGCGGTTGTAGATTTGATGGACGGTGATGTGCTTAAAGGGGGTGAGTACGCAAAAGTCATCTTGGCCCCAGTACCCTGCGACGCCCATGTCGGCATTCTCGATGTCCTTGAGGACCGTGCCCACATCGGCAAGCAGGCGGTCGCCTTCGGCCTGTCCATACCATTCGTTAAATAGGCGCATGTGGCCCATGTCGACCGTGGCGATGCACCAGGCGCCGTCGCGCCTTGCCTTGATGAGGGCGTTGGCGCGCCGCATAAACTCGCTGGGTCGATAGAGGCCCGTGAGCGAGTCGATACGTTCGGCGATGGCGCTTTTGCGCTCAGCCTCGGGTATGGGGAGGCTGTCGTTGGGAACAAGCCCGCCGGCCGTGCGAAGGCGACGGTCGAGTTCGCCTAAAACGGCGGTCGCCTGATGGGTTAAGTGCTCGTAAAATGCCGGGACGACAAGACAGACGGGAGTAATGGTGTCGCCTGCGATTCGAACAGGAGCGAAAACGGCCTCTTTAAGGTGGCGGGTCAGTTGCTCGAATGCCTCGTGGTCCAAATCGTTGCTGAGCACGACAAACTGGACGCTTCGTGAACGGTAGACCCTGCTCCTGCCGCGGGTGATCGACAGCATGCGGCCTGCGTATTCGGCAAGCATGCTGTCGACCGCCTCGGCTCCATAGAGCTCGTTGAGCTTTGTCGTGCCACGAACGCGCACCGCTATAAGGCCCGTCTCGCAACGGTCGCAACGACAGGCGTCGATGGCATTGACCAACATGCGCTGGGTGCCGAGGCCTGTCGCGGCGTCGACGGTTTCGGCAAGTGAGTGGTTGACGAGCTCGCCGACATAGAGCGAGGGGACATTTTCGTCGCCGTCGATGCGAAACCCGCGAGCACGGCAGAGCACGTAGTCGCCTGTGGCGTTGCGCACACGATACTGCATGACGCGACGGTGCTTGGTGCCGTTATAGACCTGGTCTATGTCGTTGATGTAGGCCTCAAGGTCATCGGGATGCACGCGCGTTTTCCAGTAATCGCGACAGTTGTCTATGTGCTCCGAGGGAAGGCCAAGATCGCGCAAGGCGCCTTGTGACCAAAGGGTGCGATGTTTGTCCAAGTTCTCGATAAAGAAATAGCGGCCCTCGTTGAGCATCGAAAAGGCATCGAAAATGCGATCGCTTATTTCGAAGTCGTCGGCGTGGACTTGCGTGATATTGCGTCGATCAAGGTGCATGGCATGACGTAGCTTGTAGTCGTACATGCGATGGTCGGCATCGAGCGTCATGCGATTGGGGGCTTCGCCCAGGGCGGGGTCGGCATGCGACACTCCATAGCTAAACGAGCGGGGCATCTCGGAATCGTTGTTTTTGAGCAGGACCGTTCGGCAGTGTTCCAGACGTTCGGCGAGGTCGTCTTCGGTCGCAATCGTAGATAGGATGGCAAACTCGTCGCCGCCTATGCGAAACGCCGCTTCGTCCACTTTCATATACAGTTTGAGATAGAGGCTTACCTGCAAGATATAGCGGTTGCCCTCGTCATGCCCAAAGACGTCGTTGCAGTGCTTGAGATTGTCGATGTCGATGAACGCCATGGTAACGGGGATGTCCTGCTCCCAGAGCTCCTCGAGGGAGCGGGCAAAGCCGCCGCGGTTGCCAAGTCCGGTAAGCTGGTCGGTAAAGGCGGTCCTAATCAGATCATCCTGACGCTCGAGAAGGTCACGGACGGTCTTTTCGAGCGTTTCGGTGTAATTGCTGACAGTATCCATGTCGTAAGCGGCTTTCTGAGGTCGGGCGGATTGCGTCGGGCGAGCTCGTTGTGCACACGCGTTGTTGTTTGGCGCTTTGCGTGTATCCAGGTCCCCGCCTTGCTGCGTTGTTGGGTTAATTTACCGGCTAATGTTCGCTGTTGATAACTGCTGAGTAGTATAAACAACAGTGCAGAATTATATATGGGTGCACATGCTGTGGGCGGCTATTATTCGACAGGCGGTAGCGCGACGAT
>CAVKNR010000190.1:0-3057 GCA_963657575.1 Sodaliphilus sp. | reverse complement strand
AGGCCCGACACCAAAACGAGATGGCCTTTCCCATCGGTGCCCCCAACGACGCATTCGCAAAGTACTTTGTCGGGCAAAGCTACCTCGCGCCCCTTTCCACCGAGCAGGTCGGCATTTACAACGTTACGTTTGAGCCCGGCTGCCGCAACAACTGGCACACCCATCACGCCAAAAGCGGTGGCGGACAGATCCTCGTCTGCGTGGCTGGTCGAGGTCTTTACCAGGAATGGGGCAAACCGGCACAGCAGCTGTGCCCTGGCGATGTAGTAAATATCCCCGCGGGCGTAAAGCACTGGCACGGTGCGGCGCCCGACAGCTGGTTTTCCCATCTCGCGGTGGAGGTTCCGGGCGAGGAGGCCTCCAACGAGTGGTTGGAGCCCGTGGACGACGAGCAATACCTTAAAGCGATTGACGGGAAGGCTTAGGCATGGAGCAGTTGAAACTGACGCAGGAATGGGACAAGGTATTCCCCAAAAGCGACAAGGTTGAGCACAGCAAGGCGACCTTCCACAACCGATACGGCATCACGCTGGCGGCCGACGTCTACGTGCCTAAGAACGCGGAAGGCAAGCTGCCCGCCATCGCCGTCAGCGGCCCGTTTGGCGCGGTGAAGGAGCAGTCCTCCGGCCTGTACGCGCAGAAAATGGCGGAGCTGGGCTTTTTTGCAATTGCCTTTGACCCGTCCTATACCGGCGAGAGCGGCGGCACGCCTCGCTATGTAGCATCGCCAGACATCAACACCGAGGACTTCTGCGCAGCGGTGGATTTCCTCTCTGTGCAGGAAAGCGTTGACCCGGAGCGTATCGGCATCATCGGTATCTGCGGTTGGGGCGGCATGGCAGTCAATGCGGCGGCTATCGACACCCGTATCAAAGCTACCGCGGCTATGACCATGTACGATATGACCCGCGTGACCGCCAACGGCTATTTTGACGCCGAGGATTCCGAGCAGGCGCGCTTTGAAAAGCGGAAAGCGCTGAACGCGCAGCGCACCGAGGACTATAAAAACGGCAGCAATGCGCTGGCGGGTGGCGTGGTCGATCCATTACCGGAGGATGCGCCGCAGTTTGTAGCGGACTATTACGCCTACTACAAGACTCCGCGAGGCTACCATCCCCGCAGCCTGAACTCCAACGGTGGCTGGAATGTGACGTCCTCGCTGTCGTTTATGAATATGCCGATTCTGCAGTACGCCGGCGAAATCCGCTCTGCTGTGTTGCTGGTACATGGCGAGAAGGCGCACTCCCGCTATTTCAGCGAAACCGCGTACGGCAAGCTGACGGGGGACAACAAGGAATTGCTCATTATCCCTGGTGCCAGCCACACCGACCTTTACGATCAGATGGACATCATTCCGTTTGGAAAGCTGAAGGCATTTTTTGAGGAATATCTGAAATAAGGCGTGCCTAGATTCAATGCCAAGTCTCCAGCAACGATTCTTCTAAAGAGTGGGAGTAGCTGAAACGAGGTGCTTGAATAGCTCCATCCGTTTTGGCTACAAGAAAATATGCCGCGCGCCTGCGGCATGAAGGAGGGAGATTTCTATGAATATCGTTGTATTGAGTGGTAGCCCGCGCAAGGGAGCCAATACCGACACCATGGTCGAGGCGTTTGCCGAGACCGCGCGCGAGGCCGGCCATACGGTCGAGGTCGTCCGCGTTGCCGGCAAAAAGATCGCTGGTTGTCTGGGATGCCAGTACTGCTTTACCCATGAGGGCACTTGCGTGCAGAGGGACGACATGGCCAACGTGATCGAGTCGCTGAAAGACGCCGACATGGTCGTCTTCGCCTCGCCTATCTACTGGTTCGATATCACTGCGCAGGAGAAGGCCGCCATCGATCGCCTGTACGCCTTCGGTGCTACGGGCTTCCCGTTCACCAAGACGGCCCTTTTGCTTGATAGCCACAGCGAGGGCGTCTATGATGCGGCGATTGCTATGTACAGGGCCACATGCGCGTACTGCAAGTGGGAGGACCAGGGCATTGTCACCATCAGCGGTATGACCGAGCGCGACAGCATGGCATCCTCGCCCAAGTTGGAAGAGGTGCGAGAGCTCGCTCGCAAGCTGGCTTAAAGGCAAGAAGAACGCATGGCAATCGGTGTTGGTGGAAATGCTTGCTGTCCTTACCAAGAGGAATGCTGATTGCCATGCGTTGATGCTCCCGCGGACAATTCCGGTGTGCTAAAACGCCTTCTCGTTTAAGAATTCCCTGAACGCGGGGATGTCAAAGCCAACGAGACCACGCCCGCGCTCTCCGATGACGCCGTCCTCCAGGAGGCGGCGTTTGTATTGGCTTGCGTAGTTGCTGGCGACGCCCATGCGTTTGGCTATCTCCGAGACTCTGCTGGGGTCAGAATCGGACAGCATCGCGAGCAAAAACTCAATATCTTTATCGGAAAGCTCCCGATAGGTCGTTTCGAGAGAAGCTCGATGTCATGCTTCTCGAGTTGCCTGAAGACGCCATTCATGCACGTGCGCCAGTTACCCTGAGTCTCCTGAGCATATGTCCAATCGATGCCGACTGGCCCAATCTCAACGCCGCTTATGCACGCGCGAGGCTGTGAGAGGCGGCTATCTGCCGCTTCTTTGGTTCGCTCGATAATATCTTCGAGCATGCCTGGCATGGCGGAGCCATTTGCTGCGATCCATGGTGGCCCTTTTGCAGGTTTTGCTAGTTTTTGCAGGTTTTGCTAGTTTTTGCAACTTTTGCTAATTTTTGCAAGTTTTGCTAACGGCTCAACATCTCTTGTGCCGTGGGGTTGCAGGAGTGAAAAACGGGGATTCCTATTATTCCGACTACGTTGCAACGAGCGGGGCCCGGAGCGCGATGTTGCTGCGCTCCGGGCCCCGCTGCTTTGTAAACCCATGACGGTTTGGCCACCGTTGTTTTAGTCAAACAGACTCGGCATGTCGTTTTCCTTCATGAGGGCACCGGCAGAAGGCAGGCTCTGCGCGGTGAACTTCTCGGCCGAGACGCCGGCGCCAAGAATCTCCTCGGTCGTGCCGACGGTGGTGACCGAGCGGCCCTTCTTGGCCGTAAAGGCCTGGACGCCCT
>CAVKNR010000189.1:0-3059 GCA_963657575.1 Sodaliphilus sp. | reverse complement strand
GGCGACATCGTGGGCGCCCGTCAGCTCAAGGAGCGCCTGTTCAACGAGGCCGAGAACAACGTGACTATGAAGATCGAGGAACTCGAGGACAAGAGCGGCGTCGAGGTCTCGGGTCGCGGCATTCTGCACCTGTCCGTTCTGATGGAGTCCATGCGCCGCGAGGGCTTTGAGTTCCAGGTCGGCCGTCCCCGCGTTCTGTTTAAGAAGGACGAGAACGGCAACAAGATGGAGCCTGTCGAGCAGGCCGTCGTCGAGTGCCCGGACGAGTACTCGGGCAAGGTCGTTGAGGTCTTCGGCACTTCCGGTGGCATCATGACGAGCATGGATACCTCGGGCATCGTGACGCACCTTGAGTTCAAGATTCCGACGCGTGGCATCATGGGCCTTAAGAACCGCATCATGAACGTCACCCACGGCGAGGGCGTGTTCTACCACACCTTCCTGGAGTACGGTCCTTACGCCGGCGAGATCGGTAACCGTCAGAACGGCGCCATGATCTCCATGACCACCGAGAAGGCCGTTGCCTATGCCCTGGGTACGCTGCAGGAGCGCGGCCAGCTGTTTGTTGAGCCGGGCACCGAGTGCTATGAGGGCATGATTGTGGGCGAGCGCAGCAAGGCCGGCGACATGGTCGTCAACATCGCCCGTACCAAGAACCTGGGCAACCAGCGTTCCTCGACCTCCGATATCTCCGTCCAGCTGGTGCCGCCCCGCACCTTCTCGCTGGAGGAGGCGCTGGAGTACATCGCCGACGACGAGCTGGTCGAGATCACTCCCAAGAACATCCGCCTGCGCAAGCGTCTGCTCAATGCTACCGACCGCAAGAAGGCCGCCGTCCGCGCCGGTCAGGTCAACAAATAAGCGCTGGGCTTTATAGCGTCTAACAAGAAAGGGCGTCGACCGCAATGGTCGGCGCCCTTTTTGTGCACAGGGACTGAGCTGGTCTGCACCACCACAAAGGTGCCTGGCCCCTTTATGGTGGTTGGCGGCTAAGCGGTGGGGAGTCCTGGCGTGTTAGCCGGCTGCTGCGGTTTGAGGTGGGCGTTGCGCCAGATGATTTGGATGATGTAGCCGAGTGTAAAGACGAAGGCCACGCCGCTGATGAAGTCGCCTACGAGGGGAAGCCCCGTGAGCGCGCCTGCGATCACGCCGCCCACAGCCGCCATGGCGTAGCGGTTCTGGCTGTTTCCGACCATGCGCGCGATTGCGCACCCCGCAAAGGCGCTCGACACCAGTGCGATGCCAATAACACCGCACAAGAGGGCTCCGGCAAGCGACAGACCAGCGATAGAGATAATCAGCAGTAGGACGGCGGGAACGATAGCAATCGTGCTCAGAAGACCGCTCACCCACAGGGGCATGGGGCGCTGGTGGAGCATGCCGGCGGCGCTGGCGGTCGCGCGCGGAAAGACGAGCTCGAGCAGCAGGGCGACAAAGCAGGTCGAGAGTGCCGCGGCGACGATGCCGCCGATGACATCGTTAACGGTGGAAGCATCTTCGTTCTCGGTACGGTCGATCTTGAGCGCACCGACCTCGGCTCCTGCGGCACGCTCGGGGTCCTCGGAGACGTGTGCGTTCACGGTGCCGGTGATGTGGGCGTTCTTGCCCAGGATGAGCTTGTCGGCCCAAACCTCGACATCGCCCTCGACGGTGCCATCGATGGTCACCGTATCGCCTGCCAGCGCTGCCGACTTGGCAGAGCCGCGCAGGGCAACCGTCTCGCCTATCGCGTAAAAACAGTTGGCGGTGCTGTCGGAATTGAGCACAACGTGCTGACCGACGACCGTGACGCTGCCATCAACCGTGGTCTTGGCGATATCGGTAGTGCGTGCCGCCAAGCGGACGGCGCCGCCCACCGTGCAGTCGCGGATAGAGAGGGTATCGCCCGCGGCGATGATATCGTGGTCAATGGACGCATCGTCCAAGTTGAGGGCCTGGCCGGCCCAGTACAGGTCACCCTCGACGCCAGACGGATCGACGTCATTGTCGGTCGCAAGGACATTGCCTGCCGTGTCCGTGCCAGCAAATGACGCCGTGGGAAGCACGGTGATCGCCAGCGCGATGAGCGCGAATAGGATGGTGATGCGGCCCCATGCTTTACGGCGCTGGGTCAACGGGAGTTGATTGCAGGGCATAGTGAATCCTTCGTTAGATACTCGGCATATATCTAACAGGGTACCCAACGTGCGAGCGCTCTAAAAGAACCTCTCGGTTGCATTTCGAAGGGTCGTGCCGTGCTGTCTACTTTTTACGGTGCAAGAAGCGCGCGATATCTTCTTCGGTGGGGCTTTTGATATCAAAGCGCAGCGAGAGCCAGCGCAGACCCATGGTCACGACAACGCATACGACCAGCGCGGCGACATTGCTCATGATGCCGCTCATAACGAGGCACACATAGCTTGTCGATCCGGCGATGGCGGCGATGGCATAAAAGTTAGTACGTTGGAAAATGCCCGGAACCACGCCCATAAAGCCGTCGCGCAACATGCCGCCGCCCACCGCGGTGAAAAAGCCCATCATGATGCACACCGCCGGCGCAAAGCCGTAGACCAGCGCCTTGTCTGCTCCAGTGGCGGCGTAGATGCCGACCGAGATGATGTCGAGCAGGGGAATGAGCTTTTCGGGTTTGTCGACGATTGCCGGGAAAATATAGATGATGGCCGCCGTGGCAATGGAAAGCGGGAGCGCCATCGGCTGGTTGAGGATGTAGACGTTGCCCACCTGCAGCGTCATGTCGCGCAAGAGACCGCCGCCCAGACCGCAGACCACCGCGAGCGCGACCGCGCCCACCAGGTCGAGCTTGTGCTCGCGCGCAACCAGCACACCCGAGATCGATGCAGCGACAACGGCGAACATCTCGAGCCAAAAGGGGATAGCGACCATGGCATCCGAGGCATGTGAGGTAATGGTTATGACGGCGACGACGGGCAAGATGGGGTCCTTTGGATTGTGGGTTTAGACAATGCCCGTACATAGTACATGTTCGGCGCCGATTGCGACCCTATTGCTCGGCAAACGGTCGGGACTGGGTACGGTCATAGGTTCCATGTTTGGGGATC
>CAVKNR010000188.1:0-3065 GCA_963657575.1 Sodaliphilus sp. | reverse complement strand
TCGGCCACGAGCTCGCGAATATCGTTTTGGCTCAAGTCGCGAATGTCCTGAGATTTAGTCCTGGGATTCATGGAAGCCTTTCGATTTTGGGGAAACGTAGAGGGTATCGCTACAATATGGTATCAGCTGCAGAAATTATAGAGGAGGAGTCTGCCCATGCCGGGTAAAAGCCTAGAGAACATGCACGTAGCGGTCTTGGCGGGCGGTCATTCCGCTGAGCGCGAGATCTCGCTCAATTCGGGAAAGAACGTCGTGGTTGCCTTGAAGGAGGCCGGCTACACTTCGGTGGAGCTGCTCGACACGGCCGCCGATGACTTTATGGTAACCATGGCAACCGGCGGCTTTGACGTGGCATTTATCGCCATGCACGGCGCCGGCGGTGAGGATGGCGCCATGCAGGGCGCCATGGAGACCCTGGGTATCCCCTACACGGCCTCGGGCGTGCTTGCCAGCGCCTGCGGTGCCGACAAGGAGGTCTCTAAGCTCCTGTACGCCAAGGCGGGCATTCCCATTGCCCCCGGCCTTGCGCTCGAGGTGGGCGATGAAGTCAATATCGATCATATCGTCGAGGTCTGTGGCGAGCGCTGCTTTGTGAAGCCGGCCGTCAACGGTTCCAGCTATGGCATTTCCCTGGTCCATGAGCCCTCCGAGCTGCCCGCGGCAATCGCCAAGGCGTTTGAGTACGGCGACAAAGTGCTGGTCGAGAAGTGCATCGAGGGTACCGAGATCACCGTCGGCGTGTACGGCGAGGACGACGTGCGCGCCCTGCCGATTGTCGAGATTCGCAAGCCCGAGGACTGTGAGTTCTACGATCTGGACGTGAAGTATGTCGACCCTACGGACATCCATCGTATTCCGGCGCAGATTTCACCCGAGAATTACGCTCGCGCTCAGGAGCTTGCCTGTGCTGCTCACAAGGCCCTCGATTGCCTGGGCATCTCGCGCAGCGATTTTATCGTGAGCGAGGACGGCCCCGTTATCCTCGAGACCAATACCATTCCCGGCATGACCGATACGTCGCTGTATCCGGATGAGATTCGCCACACCGACGACATGACGTTCCCGCAGGTCTGTGACAGCCTGATCCGTATGGGCCTTCGTCGAGCGGGCATTGCATGCTAATCGAGGACGCGGTTTCGTCAGGAACGCCGCAGTTTGTCATCGACTCCTATGCCACTCTTGCCGAACGCGCCAAAACGCAGTCCTTTGGCCTTATCGAGGAAGATGTGATTGTCCTCGATACCGAGACCACAGGTCTTTCGGTGCAGGACAATGAACTGATCGAGATCTCGGCGGCCCGTCTTTCGGGCCGCGAGATCGTCGACCGCTTCGATACCTTCGTGCATCCCAAGCAGCTGATTCCCGCCGAGATTACCGAGCTCACGAGCATTACAAATGCCGATGTGGCAGACGCCCCGTCGGCCGTTGAGGCCGTCGCCGCTCTCGCCGATTTTGTCGGTGGTTGTCCGGTGATCGCACATAACGCCACGTTCGACCGCTCGTTTATCGAGTCGGTCAAAGGCGGCGTCAACGTGAGCGATATTTGGATTGATTCGCTGGCGCTGTCGCGCATCGCGCTTCCGCGCCTGGCCTCGCACAAGCTGTCTTTTATGGCCGATCTGTTTGGCTGTGACTCGGTATCACACCGTGCCAATGCCGACGTCGACGCCCTGTGTGGCGTATGGCGCGTGTTGCTCGTGGCGCTCACCGACTTGCCCCAGGGCCTCATGGCGCGCCTAGCCGACATGCATCCGGATGTGCCTTGGTCCTATCGTCCTATCTTCTCATTCTTGGCAGGGCAGAACCCTGGTTCTATCTTCTCTCTCAGCGCCGCTCGTACTGACGTTCTCAAGGCCGATCGCGCCGACGATCGGGTGGACGCCGACGAACTGCCGGTCCTCAAGATGCCGAGTCGTGAGGAGATTGAGGCAGACTATGCGCCAGGTGGCCTGGTCAATCGCATGTATCCCACTTACGAGCCGCGTGATGAGCAGATCGCGATGGCGCTCGAGGTCCGTGATGCGCTGGTCACGGGCACTCATCGTGTAATTGAGGCGGGCACAGGCGTCGGCAAATCGATGGCCTATCTGGTGCCTTTTGCCGAGGCGGCACGCCGTAACAACATCACGGTTGGTATTGCGACCAAATCGAACAATCTTGCAGACCAGCTCATGTACCATGAGCTGCCAAAACTTGCCGAGCAACTGGACGGTGGTCTGTCATTTTGCGCTCTCAAGGGCTATGACCACTATCCGTGCCTGCGCAAGCTTGAGCGCATGAGCCGAGGCCAGGTCGAGATTACCACCAAGCGCGATCCGGCGGACACGCTCACGGCGGTCGCGGTCATTATGGCGTACGTCTGCCAATCAGCCGATGGCGACCTCGACTCGCTCGGCATTCGCTGGCGCAGCGTCAACCGTCCCGACTTTACGACGGCGTCGCGCGAGTGCGCCCGTCGTCTATGCCCGTTTTTCCCCGATAAATGCCTGGTCCACGGCGCCCGCCGTCGCGCGGCGCATGCCGATGTGGTGGTCACCAACCATTCCCTGCTGTTCCGCAATGTTGCGGCCGAGGGCAGGATTTTGCCTCCGATTCGCCATTGGGTAATCGACGAGGCCCATTCCATCGAGCGCGAGGCGCGCCGTCAATGGGCGCGCGTGGTGTCGGCGGATGAATCGCGCGTTCTGTTTGAGCGCCTGGGTGGCTCGAGCACCGGCGCGCTGAGCCAGGTTTCCCGCGATTTGGCAACCTCGGAGGGCTCTACGCTCTATCTGGGCCTTACTGCCAAGGCGACGTCGACGGTTGCGCGCGCGAGCATGGCAATCGCCGACGTGTTTGACGGCGTTCGCGAGCTTGGCCGCCGTGCCCGCGGGGGCTATGACAATGCGAACCTATGGATTGGCCCCGAGCTGCGCGAATCTGACGACTGGCATGATTTCTTACAGTCGGCCTACACTGCCATCGACGCATTGGAACAAGCTGACAAGAGCGTCGACGCGCTGGTGCAAGCCGTCGCCGCCGACAAGCCCGAGGTTGTTGTCGACCTGGGTGATATCTCGCGCCGC
>CAVKNR010000187.1:0-3088 GCA_963657575.1 Sodaliphilus sp. | reverse complement strand
GTGTTCGTGTTTGACGATGAGTTGTCCGACGCGGTGGCGTTGGGAGCTCATGCGCTGGGGCTGGGCGCCGATGCTCTGATTGTCGCCGATGCCGGGCTGGCCTGCGCGCTGCGCGCGGCGATTCCCGGGGTCGAGATTCACCTGTCCACGCAGGCGGGCGTTCATAGCGAAGGCGCCGTGCGACTTGCCGCCGATGAGCTGGGGGTCGAGCGCGTGACGACGGCACGCGAGCTGACGGTCGACGAGATTGCGGCGCTATGTGCCACGGGCGTGCCCATCGAGGTATTCTGCCACGGTGCGATTTGCATCGGCTATTCGGGGGCGTGCGAGTTCTCGGCCCTGCGGCGTGGGCGCTCGGCGATGCGCGGCGACTGCACGCAGCCGTGCCGTCTGGCGTACGACCTGGTGGACGAGGCGGGGCAGAGCGTTGTCGCCGTCGAGGGAGATCGCCTGCTGTGCCCGCGCGACTATCTGGGTATTGCACATCTGCCCGAGCTTGTAGATGCCGGCGTGGCGTCGCTCAAGATCGAGGGGCGCATGAAGAACCCCGATTACGTATTCAACGTGGTGCGGGTGTGGCGCCGGGCACTCGATATGCTGTACGACGGCGCGTGGGACCCCGGTGCCGTGGAAGAGCTTGAGCGCGAGCTGGGAAGGTCGTTTAACCGTGGGTTTACCGATGCGTACCTGCGAGGGCGTTCGGGTGCCGAGCTGATGAGCTTTGAGCGTGCGATTAACCAGGGCGTGCGCGTGGGGCGCTTGGTCGCTGTGGGCCACGAAGAGGTGACCGTTGAGCTCGACGCCGCCGTGGCGGCGGGTGACACGCTCGAGATTCGGTTCTATCCGGGTGTCGACGCGCGTCCCGATGTGCCCAAGCGCTGGCCGCAGGTGCCCTGCCCGGTGGATGCCGCAGCGGGGGAGCGCGTCGTCGTGCATTGCAAGCGTAAGGTGGGCACGGGCTGCGAGGTATACCTGATTCGCAGCGCCGGCGTGTTGGATCAGACGGCGGCGGTGTTGGAGTGCATGCGGGCCGAGGCGGATGCGGTCGTGCTTGCGAAACGCGCTGTCGAGACGCTGCCGTTTGCGGGCGTTCTGATGGATAGCGGCACGCAGCTGGAAGAGTCGGCAGAGTCTGCCGCCGCTCGCTTGGTCTTTGCCTGGCAGCTGATGGACCAGGACCCGCACGACGAGCTCGACCTGTCCGATGCGACTGTTGTGCTCGACGAGGTCTGCCGTGTGGGCGATATCGAGCGGACTCGGTCGCTCATGCAGCGCGCCGGCCGCATCGTCTGTCGTAATCTGGGACAGGTGGCGATAGCTCGCGAACTGCGCGTCGCGTTTGACGTGGCGGCGCCGGTGTTCTGCGCGAACCGGGCAACGCTCGCCTGGTTGCGAGGGCTTGGGACGCAGCGCGTGTATTTGCCTACCGAACTTGTCGCTCACGATGCAAAACGCGTTGCCGAGCTTGCCGCCTGTCCTGGCGTCCTGGGCCCCGTCGATACCGACCGTCCCGAGCTCATGGTGTGCGAGCACTGCCTGCTGACCGCTGAGGGCGTCTGCGCCACCGATGCGACGGGGCGGGTCTGTTGCCGCGACTGCTTGCGTCGCCGGCAGGCTCGCTATCTGGTCGAGCGTGACGGTACACGTCTGCCAGTTGCTATCGACGCATGCGGCAGGACGAGGATTTTCCTGTCGTAGGTGCTGCGTCGCGTCAGTTTGTTATCATATGAGAGTTTATGGACTTCCAGCACCGCCGTTTTCGGCGAGGGTGCTATAGCAAAAGGAGGATACCCAATGCTGTCTGTTGACGAGCAAATGCGTATCATCACCTCGGGCGCCGCGCAGATCGTTCCCGAGGCCGACCTTCGCAAGAAGCTTGAGAAGGGCGAGCCCCTCAACATCAAGCTCGGCGTCGACCCCACCAGTCCCGACCTGCACCTGGGCCACGCCGTGCCGCTGCGCAAGATGCGTCAGTTCCAGGACTTGGGCCACAACGTCACCCTCATCATCGGCAACGGTACCGCGTTGATTGGCGACCCTTCGGGCAAGAATTCCACCCGTCCGCAGCTTTCGCAGGAGCAGATCGAGGCCAATGCCGAGACCTATGTGAGCCAGGCCATGAAGATCCTGGATCCCGAGAAGACCACCATCGTGCACAACGGTGACTGGATCCTTTCGATGGATCTGGCCGGTCTGCTGCAGGTGTGCTCCAAGTTCACCGTCGCCCGCATCCTCGAGCGCGACGACTTTACCAAGCGCTACCAGTCTCAGACGCCGATCGCCCTGCATGAGTTCCTGTATCCCGTGATGCAGGCTTTCGACTCCGTGCAGATCAAGGCTGACGTCGAGATGGGCGGCACCGATCAGCTCTTCAACCTGCTCGCCGGCCGTGAGCTCATGGAGAAGATGGGCATGGAGCCCCAGATCGCGCTCACCATGCCGCTGCTCGAGGGCACCGACGGCGTGCGCAAGATGTCCAAGTCCTATGGCAACTACATCGGCCTGACCGACGCGCCCAAGGATATGTTCGGCAAGACCATGTCCATCCCCGATGGGATGATCGGCAAGTACTACCGCCTGGCGAGCTCGCTCACCCCGGCCGAGGTCGACAAGATCGACGCTGCCCTGGCCGACGGTTCCGCCGATCCCTACGAGCTCAAGCGCGCTCTGGGTCGCGACCTGTGCGACACCTACCACGGCGCCGGTGCCGGCGACGAGGCTCAGGCCGAGTTCGACCGCGTGTTCAAGGAGGGCCAGCTCGCCGACTTCCCCGAGAAGCACGTTGAGCTGACCGTCAACGACGAGGGCCAGATCTACCTCGCTGGCCTGCTCAAGGACCTGGGTCTTTCGGCGAGCGCCGGCCAGGCTCGTCGCGATATCGACGGCGGCGGCGTCAAGATCAACGGCAAGGCCGTGGCTCCCAAGAGCTACAACATCGACCCCAGCGCCCTCAAGCTGGGCGACACCCTCTCCGTGGGCAAGCGCAAGGGCTTCAAGTTGATTTAGTTCCGCCGTTCTAACGAACGGCGGACCGGCCGACGCTGCGCGGGCCGCATTTGGACAATCTGACGTTCAACTTCAAGGGCGC
>CAVKNR010000186.1:0-3094 GCA_963657575.1 Sodaliphilus sp. | reverse complement strand
GACCTTCCCTGCGACGGCCACAAGATCGCCGTCATCGGCGAGCGCATCAACCCCACCGGCAAAAAGCGCCTGCAGCAGGCCCTGCGCGACGGCGACCTGGACTACGTGGTGAGCCAGGGTATCAGCCAGCAGGAACAGGGTGCCGACATCCTGGACGTCAACGTGGGCCTGCCCGAGATCGACGAGGTCAAGATCATCCAACAGGCCACCGAGCAGCTCCAGGGCTCCACGTTGCTGCCGCTGCAGATCGACTCCACCGACCCCGCAGCCGTCGAGGCCGCCGTGCGCCGCTACGCCGGCAAGCCCATCATCAACTCGGTCAATGGCAAGCAGCAGATCATGGATGAGATCTTTCCGCTGGTCGCCCACTACGGCACCAACGTTGTCGGCCTTACGCTCGACGAAGGCGGCATCCCCGATACCGCCGAGGCTCGCTTCGCCATCGCCGAGCGCATCGTGGCCGAGGCTGCCCGCTACGGCATCGGACCGGACCGCATCCTCATCGACTGTCTGGTCATGACCGCCTCGACCAATCAACGCCAGGCCGAGCAGATCCTGCGCGCCATGTCCCTGTGCAAGGAGCGCCTGGGCGTCAAATGCGCGCTCGGCGTGTCGAATATCAGCTTTGGCCTGCCTGCCCGCCCGCTGCTGGGCTCGGTCTTTTTGGCCGCCGCCTTTGGCGCGGGCCTGGACGCCCCCATCATGAACCCGGGCTCCAAGCGCTTTATGGATACCGTCTACAGCTATCGCGTCTTGAGCGTTGAGGACGAGGGCTCGACCGGATACATCGAGCGCTATGCCGGTTGGACCGATCCGTATAAGATCGCCGCAAACCCGGCAGCAGCTCAGGCCGCATCGAGTGATGCCGCGCCCGCCGCGGGCACCGCCGGCACCGACGGCACCGACGACCCGATTCGTCGCATGGTCGTCTCGGGCCGCAAAGGCGAGATCGCTGCCGAGACCGAGCGTCTGCTGGCAGACCACGACGCCATGGACCTCATCAACAATCACTTTATCCCCGCCCTCGATGAGGTCGGAGTCCTCTTTGACCAGGGCAAGTTCTTCTTGCCGCAGCTTATGGCCTCGGCCGAGGCCGCGCGCGTGGGCTTCGACACCATCAAGCGCCTGATGCCCGCCGGCGAGATTGCCGACAAGGGCAAGATCTGCGTGGCCACCGTCAAGGGCGACATCCACGATATTGGCAAGAACATCGTCAAGATGCTGCTCGATAACTACGGCTACACCGTCTTTGATCTGGGTCGCGACGTCGACCCGCAGGAGGTGCTCAAGACCGTGCAGGAGCGCGACATTAAGCTCGTCGGCCTCTCGGCGCTTATGACCACCACGGTCGTCGCCATGGAGGAGACCATCAAGCTACTTCATGCCGAGGTGCCGGGCGTCAAGATCATCGTGGGCGGCGCCGTGCTCACCCCCGAATACGCCAAGCAGATCGGTGCGGACTACTACGCCAAGGACGCCGCCGAAAGCGCTCGTATCGCCGAAGAGGTCTTTGGGCAGTAACACAACGGAAACAACCGAGCACCAAAACGTGCCGCATGCGCCACTTGGCACGTGCGGCACGTTAGAATAGATAAGACTATGCTCGTTTTGGCAGATAGGAGCGCAAGGATGGCGATCACGCCCGCAGAAATCGCGGAAACCCGCGGCATGGTTGAGGAGCAGAACCTCGACATCAGGACCATCACCATGGGTGTTTCGCTCATGGGTTGCGGCGACGAGAACCTCGACCGCATGTGCACGAAGATCTACGACCACGTGACGCACACGGCTGAGCATCTGGTCGAGACCGCCGAGAACCTCGAGCGCGAGTACGGTATCCCCATTGTCAACAAGCGCGTTTCCGTCACCCCGGTGGCGCAGATCGCCGCATGCTGCAAGGATGAGGACCTCACCCCCATCGCGCACGCCCTCGACCGCGCGGCCGAGACGCTCGGCATCGATTACCTGGGCGGCTTCTCCGCACTCGTCCAGAAGGGCATCGGCGACGCCGACCGCCGCGTCATCCAGTCCATCCCCCAGGCGCTCGCCACCACGAGCCGTGTCTGCTCCAGCGTCAACGTCGCCAGCCTGCGCGCCGGCATCAACATGGACGCCGTGCTTATGGCCGCCCAGACCATCATCGACGCCGCTAAGCTCACGGCCGACCAGGACTCCGTCGGCGCTTCCAAGTTTGTCTGCTTTGCCAATATGGTCGAGGACTCCCCGTTTATGGCGGGCGCCGTCCACGGCGGCGGCGAGGCCGACGCCGTCATCAACGTAGGCGTCTCGGGCCCCGGCGTTATGGCCGCAGCCCTGGAGACGCTCCCCGATTCCGCATCGATGATGGAAGTCGCCGAAAAGATTAAGCAGACCGCCTTTAAGATCACCCGCGCCGGCGAGCTCATGAGCCGCGAGGCCGCCCATCGTCTGGGTGTCGAGAAGGGCATTGTCGACCTGTCGCTGGCTCCCACGCCTGCCATCGGCGACTCCGTCGCGCGCATCCTCGAGATCATCGGCGTGGGCACCTGCGGTGGCCCCGGCACGACCTGCGCGCTCGCCATGCTCAACGATGCCGTCAAGAAGGGCGGTGTCATGGCCAGCTCCAGCGTGGGCGGTCTCTCCGGCGCTTTCATCCCCGTGTCCGAGGATGCCGGCATGATCGCCGCCGTCGAGGCCGGTGCGCTTTCGCTCGAGAAGCTCGAGGCCATGACCTGCGTGTGCTCCGTTGGCCTGGACATGATCGCCATCCCCGGCGACACTCCGGTCGAGACCATCGCCGGCATCATCGCCGACGAGATGGCCATCGGCGTCATCAACAACAAGACCACGGCCGTCCGCGTGATTCCCGCCATCGGCAAGGGCGTGGGCGACTGCGTCGAGTACGGTGGCTTGTTCGGCCGTGCGCCCATCATGCCGGTGAACCCCAACGCCGGCACCGTGCTTGCCCACCGTGGCGGACGTTTCCCGGCGCCGCTGAACTCGCTGAAGAACTAGCTGAGGGAGATTGGCGAGGAACCCCGGGGAGGGCAAATATATAAGGTCGCCTGCTCGGACAGTCCTGACTCGCACGGAGAGCACATTAAGTGCTCTCCGG
>CAVKNR010000185.1:0-3103 GCA_963657575.1 Sodaliphilus sp. | reverse complement strand
GCACCATCCCGGCTACCGCCACCACGGCCGCCGTCTCCGTCGCCGCCACCAAGGGCCTGCAGCTCGTCTTCGCCGTCCTGCTGATGGTCCTGGGCCTCATCGTTGCCGTCAACTGCCTCAAGGAGTTCTTCGGCAAGGAGGCTGGCTCCATGCCTGATGAGGAGCCCGAGTGGTCCGATATGGGCAAGGCCGAGTACGGTCGCGCCGCTGCCGCTGAGGCTCCTGCCGACGCCGAGGTCGCCAAGGCCTAGTCGGTCGGACGGGTTGAATCTCCCATCCATTTGACTCGGAAAGACCGGGTCCGCGACTTCGCGGGCTCGGTCTTTTTTCATGCAAAAGCGGGTGACGCTCGAGTGTTCTCGCAGATGTTTTGCGTGGATAAGGGCGCGCGTTGTACCATATAAACGTATATGTGTACATATGAAAGGGGCCCCGTGGCCAAGACGGTATATTCCGATAACCAAAATAATGTCGATGCCCTGGCTGAGCGTCTGAGCAGCCAGACATCGCTTTCTGCTGAGCGTGCCAAGCTGGTTGCCTACGACCTGCTTTGCCGCAAGGCGCTCAAGATCAAGTCGAGCGCGCTGGCGCAAATTTTCCGCTCCGTCGATAAGGAATGTGACACCAAGGCGATGCGCGATGAGCTTATCGCGGCAAATATCGTGACCAAGATCGAGGGTAGCGGCATTAACGGGCGCCCGGCGTTCTATACCATCAATGCCGAGATCCGCGATGCCCAGGAGCAGCCTGCCGAGTCCGTCGAGGATTTTGTCGTCGAGGATCCCGCTGACGTGCCTGCTGTGGAAGAAGTTGCCCCGCGTGAGCATGTCGATACCGATGAGTTGCTCGATGAGAACGTCGTGCGTGCCTTTACGGCCAAGGCAGGACGCGGCGGTTTTGGCGGGGGTGGCAAGCGCGATGCGCAGCGCCGCGCCCAGCAGGAGCGCTTCCGTCGCGCCGTTGCTCGAAAGGGTGAGACGGATGCTGAGGCTGTTGAGACCGAGGTTGCTGCCGAGTCGCAGAAGCCCGCGAGGGAGCAAAAGCCCGTGGAGGCCCAAGAGCCCAAGCGTCGTCGCGGTGCTCACTTTAAGACTGCACAGCAGGATGCCGCGCGTGAGGTTGAAGAGTCTTCTGAGGTTGCAGACGATGTTGAGGGGTCTGCCAAGAAGGCTCCGGGTTCGTGTCGTCCCGGCCGCGGTTTTGCGGGACGCGCGTATCCCGTAAAGCATCAGGAGAAGGGCGAGTCGGTTTCGACCACCCAGGACGAGAAGGCCGTTGAGCCGGAGGCTCGCGAGCAGAAGCCTGTTGAGCCGCAGCTTGAGGTTGATGCCGAGGCCAAGGGCCAGCAGCCTACTGATGAGCAGACGGAGCAGGGCGCGTCGAGCAAGCCTCGCCGCCGTCGCCATCGTGGGGGCCGCAGTTCCCATGCCGAGACTGCAACCGAGAAGACCACGCCGCAGAACGAGGATGCGAAGGCCGAGGTTTCTTCGGGGCAGCCTAAGCGCCAGCCGGCGAAGGAGAGCAAGTCCGTTCGTCCGCAGAAGCAGGCATCTATGCCGAAGCGCGAGCGCAATTCCCAAGGCGATTCTAAGCGCAAGTCTCAGAAGAAGCCGGAGTCTGCCGCAGCAGATACTGCTGCCCAGCAGCCCAAGTCGTCCGCCCACGGCGAGGTCTCGGCGTTTGCCCTTGCCCGCGTTTTAGGCAGGCAGCTGCTCAAGGTTGTCCCTACGCCCACGGCGCTCTCTAAGATCAAGGAGCAGCAGACACAGATCGTAAAGGTTGAGGGCAAGGACGGCAAAAAGGCTCCGCAGCGCACTCAGCACAACGAGATGTCCAACCGCAAGATTGCCGAGGAAATCGCAATCATCCAGGCTTGGATCGAGCAGAACCGAGGTGCCGATACGCCGGTTGCCTCGCGCCGCCAGCGTGCCTACCAGATCTTTAACGACGAGAAGGCTTTTGACGGCAAGCACGGTGAGCGCCTGATCAGGCGTATGACCGAAAAAGGCATCAGCATGCAGGCGATCAAGGTCGCTCCCAATCGCCCCGTGCACTTTACGGGTTTCTTTACGCTGGGTGCCGACAAGCCGTTCATTATGGTCGAGAACCTGGACACCTACGACGAGATCGTCAAGCTGCTGCGTGGCCGCAAGCACGCCAAGCTCTTTGGCATCAAGGTGGGCGGCGTGATTTTTGGCGGCGGATGCAAGGCAAGCGTCTCGCATGCCCTGGACGATTATCTGGCCGAGATTGGCTATCGCTTTAACTACGTCTACTATGTGGGCGATATCGACCGCGAGGGCGCGCGCATCGTCGAGCAGGCTCGCAATGCCAATGTGGTTGAGATTCGCCTGCATGCCGGCATGTACCGCGCCATGCTCGCCGAGCATAGGCGTCGCGTGAAGGCCGGCGGCGCGTGCGAGCCCGCTGCTGCCAACCAGGGCGTGCCGCAGAACCTGGCGGCGACGATTAAGGATCTGCCCATGGTTACGCGCGTGCAGTTCCGCAACGTGCTGCGCGAGGGCGGGCGTATTCCGCAGGAGATCCTGATGACCGCAGACTATCGGGATGGCGACTCGGGAAGCTTCGACCGCATGCTCAACAACTAGGGCGTTCGGCCCCGGGAGAGCGGGGATACCGGCTTAGGTTTCCTGCTCTACAGTCCTGCTCACGACGGAGGCCACATTAAGTGGCCTCCTGTTCGTGCGGAACTCGCGATAAACCTAAGCCGGTGTCCCCGCTCTCCCGGGGCCTGTGGTTACCTGGTTGTTGCATGCGGCTCGCTTTTCGGAACTGGGCTGATATTTTCTAGATGAAAGGCGCTCTTGGTCCTTATGGGCCTGGGGCGCCTGTCTTTTAAAGGTAGATTTTTGGGAGGCCGGCACTTGGAGACGTTCCTTTAGTGCCGGCACTTTAGGAACGTCCCCAAGTGCCGGCTGTGGGACGGAGGGATTCCGCGTCCGCCTTTTCGGCGGCCGCGTCCCGCTGCGTCGCTTCGCTCCTTGCGTGCTGCGCTGGAAAACGCTTCGCGTTTCCTCGGCTTCGCACCCTTGCGGGTTCGAATCCCTCCGCTTGCCCACAAGAAAGCGCCCTGGGCCGTTAT
>CAVKNR010000184.1:0-3122 GCA_963657575.1 Sodaliphilus sp. | reverse complement strand
CTTGCCCTTGCCGACCGCTACGACGAAGTCGTGGTAAATGACGATCTCGACCGCGCGACCGATGAGCTCGTTCGCGTTCTCGATATGCATGAAAGGATCTGAGGTCCGTGTCCGTTGTAAAGCCTTGCATTGACGATCTTCTGGAGAAGACCGATCACAACCGCTTCCTGCTCGCTTCGCTTGCCTCCAAGCGCGCCTGCGACATCAACAGCATGCTGCGTGGCCAGCACAACCGCGTGCTTGCCGTCCAGGATGTCGATGACATCACCATCGGGCTTTCCGGTGCCGACACCATCTCGATGGCTATGGACGAGATTGTCGACGGCGACATCTCTTACGACGAGGCCCGTTACGAGAAGGCGCTCGGCCACAAGGTTGCTGAAGCCTAAATGGCGGCTCGCGTCTGCCTGGTCCACTATCACGAGGTTGGACTGAAGGGTAAGAACCGCGCACATTTTGAGCATATCCTCATGGATAACATCAAGGCGGCCTTGGCCGCCTTTTCCGTGAATGCCGTGTCTCGAATTTCCGGTTATATCCTCGTGACCTTTAACGAGCATCAGGCCGACGAGGCGGCGCGTGTCATTCGCACCGTTCCCGGTGTTGCTCGTGTGTCTTTGGCGTATCACACCAATCGCGACCCTCAGGAGTACTGTGCCGCCGCCGTGAAGGCGCTGCGCGAGTTTGGTTCCTTCGATTCGTTTAAGGTGCACGCCAAGCGCTCCAATACCGACTATGAGCTCACCTCGATTGATATCAATCGTCAGGTGGGCGAGGTGTTGTGTGAGGCCTTCCTCGATAAAAAGGTTCAAATGCACGACCCCGATGCGATGGTGCACGTACTGGTGGTCCAGGGTAGCGTTTATGTGTACGCGCGCTCCGAGCGCGGCGTGGGCGGTCTGCCGGTGGGTTCTGCCGGCAAGGTCGTGACGCTGCTGTCGTCGGGTATCGATTCTCCGGTGGCGACCTGGATGCTCGCGCGTCGCGGCGCGGTGTGCGTGCCGGTACATTTCTCTGGTCGTCCGCAGACGCCCGATACGAGCGAGTATTTGGTGCAGGACATCATCCGTGCGCTTGAGCCGGGTGTCCAGATCGGCCGCCTGTACGTGGTGCCGTTTGGCGACTGCCAGCGTGAGATTTCGGTCACCTGTCCCAGCAACCTGCGCGTGATCATGTATCGCCGCATTATGTATTCGGTTGCCGAGCGCATTGCACACATCGAGGGCGCCAAGGCCATCGTTACGGGCGAATCGCTTGGGCAGGTTGCCTCCCAAACGCTTGAGAACATCATGGCCGTCAACGAGGCCGTGAAGATCCCCGTGTTCCGCCCTCTCATCGGTTCGGACAAGCAGGAGATCATCGCGCGCGCCGAGGAGATCGGTACGTTCGATATCTCCACTGAGGCCGCTCCCGACTGCTGCACGCTGTTTATGCCGCGCCGTCCCGAGACGCACGCTAAACTCGATGCCGTGCATGAGGCCTGGGAGTTGTTCGATCACGAGGAGATGATCGAGCGCCTGCTCAAGCAGACCGAGTACATCGACTTTGAGAGCAACACGTATAAGGCCCCTAAGACCTTAAAACGCAAACATTCGGAGCTTGCTCCGCGTGAGATTTACCAAGATCACGAGTAAATTTGTGCATAGACCGACGATGCGCCTGCATCGTCGGTCTTTTGCTATCTGGGCATTTTGCGGCTAAGTGTTCATTTGCTGACGCGTGCCTGAATAAATGGACGGATTTGTGCAAGGTTTTGGTCGGCTTTTGGTTTGACCGCTAAAACCGGTTTTGGGGCGTGGCTGTTACAGGGCTCCTTTCCTGACACGATGGTGTTGGGAGGTTTTGCTATGGCGCAGCGCGAACAACACGAACGGGTCAAAAAGATGGACCGCTTGGCGGACAAGCTGCTCGGTCATAAGGCAGTGGTGATGGCGATACTGGTCGTCATTGCGATGTCGAGCGGCTTGGCGATGGCGAACCTTGGCGGCGGTGCCGGCGGCGTGTCGTTTGAGCACACTGATGGTTCAGGCTCGTTGGTGGAGCCGGGATCCGGCGATGCCTCGAGCGGAAAGATATCCGAAGGCTCTTCGCCTAAGGCGTCTGCCGCGGCAGAGGTTTATGTCGATGTTGATGGCGCCGTTGTGTCGCCGGGTGTATATCGCCTCAAGGATGGCGCGCGGGTGGCTCAGGCGATTGATGCCGCCGGCGGGCTGGCGCCCGAGGCAGACGTTACGGGGCTCAATCGGGCATCTAAGGTCACTGATGGACAAAAAATCCACGTTCCAACGGTAGGGGAGCAGCAGTCGTCCATTGCGGAAGCTGGTGTTGATGGTGGGGCTTCCGCATCATCGGGCGTGAGTGGCGCAACAGGCCTAGTAAACATCAATACGGCAAGCGCGGCAGAGCTGCAGACGCTCTCGGGCATCGGTCCCTCCATGGCGCAGTCGATTATCGATGAGCGGACAAAGAACGGTGCTTTTGCCTCGGTTGACGATCTGATGCGTGTGTCGGGAATCGGCGAGAAGAAGCTTGCCAAAATCAAAGATTGCATCTGCGTATGAGTGCGACCGAGCGTGAGCATGTGATGCCTCCGCGGCCCCTGATGCCGTGGACGATGGCCCTGTGTGCCGGCATGTGCGTGAGCTGCGCCTTGGTGCTCAACGTGGCCGCTGATGCGCTGCTGAGGGAGCGGGTGCCGGCGGTCGGGCCGCTATGGGCCATTCCCGTTGCGGCGGCGGTCTTCGTTGTGATGGCTCAATCTTGTGCGCGGCTTGCCCCTTGGAAGCGGTGGCTGTATGCCGCGTCCGTCGGTCTTGTGGCGGGAGCGGTCGTCTCGGCCTGGTGGGCTGTGGGCGCGCTCAGCGCCTCGAAGGCGCTCGACGGTCGAGCGGCAAGCAGCCTCGAGTTTGTCGTGCATGGCGATCCATCCATAAACGACGACGTGTATTCCTATACCTGCGAGGCACGCGCGGACGGTAAGAACTTGGCAACGGTTCGCCTATCGTGCGACCGCGAGCTCAAGGTCGGGGCGTACGTGCGTGTTATCGGTCGCGTTTCACGTTTTGAGAACGATGCGTATGGACGATCGCGCGTGCTCCGAGGCGAGGTGCGCAAGGTTAAAG
>CAVKNR010000183.1:0-3157 GCA_963657575.1 Sodaliphilus sp. | reverse complement strand
ACCCCCAGCCTTGTGCGTGTAAAGCACCTGCGCTAACCGTTGCGCCAATCGCCCGTGCGGAGAGAGTATAGCAAAACAATCGCCTCATTCATCTCATATCCATTAAAGGTAACTGGCGCGTGTCGGCGCGGAGCTGATTCAGTTGAGATTGCCTGAACATTCCGCCCCTCTTTACGCCCTCGGGTATACTCAAAAGCTACTGATTCGATTTGATGCCCAGCAACAGCAGAGGGGATAGTATATGTGCGGTTTTGTTGGTTTTGTCGGTGGGACGGATAACCAATCCGAGGTGCTCACCAAGATGATGGACCGCATCGTCCATCGCGGTCCCGACATGGGCGGTCAGTTTATCGACGGCCGCGTTGCCCTGGGCTTCCGCCGCCTGTCGATCCTCGACCTGACCGAGGCCGGCGCTCAACCCATGGCCAACGAGGACGGCAGCGTCGTCATTGTCTTCAACGGCGAGATCTACAACTTCCAAGAACTCCGTTCCGAGCTCGAGGCCAAGGGCTACAAGTTCCACTGCGGCGCCGACACCGAGAGCCTCCTGCACGGCTACGAGGAGTGGGGCGAGGCCGTCCTCGATCGCCTGCGCGGTATGTACGCCTTCGTCATCTGGGACAAAAAGAAGAACAAGCTTTTTGGCGCCCGCGACATCTTTGGCATCAAGCCGCTTTACTACTATCCCATGGCCGATGCGGGCGACGGCGCTCCGGGCGTGCTCTTTGGTTCCGAGATCAAGAGCTTCCTGGACTACCCGCACTTCCACAAGGCGGTCAACAAAAAGGCTCTGCGTCCGTACATGACGCTGCAGTATTCGGCGACTGAGGAGACCTTCTTCGAGGGTGTCTACAAGCTGCCGCCGGCGCACTACTTTACCGTCGATATCCCGACCGGCAAGATGAACATCGAGCGCTACTGGGATTGCGATTACTCTGCCGTCGAGAAGCCGTTCGAAGAGTATGTCGACGAGCTGGACGAGGTCGTGCACGAGAGCGTCGAGGCCCATCGCATCGCCGATGTCAAGGTCGCGTCGTTCCTCTCCGGTGGCGTCGACTCCAGCTACATCGCCGCTTGCCTTATGCCCGACAAGACCTTCTCGGTGGGCTTTGACTACAAGAATTTCAACGAGACCAACTACGCCAAGGAGCTTTCCGATAAGCTCGGCGTCGAGAACGTTCGCAAGATGATCACCGCCGACGAGTTCTTCGGTGCGCTCGAGGACATCCAGTATCACATGGACGAGCCGCAGTCCAACCTGTCTTCCGTGCCGCTGTGGTTCTTGGCCGAGATGGCCCGCAAGGACGTTACCGTCGTGCTTTCGGGCGAAGGCGCCGACGAACTCTTTGGCGGCTACGCCTACTACGAGGATACGGTCCCGGTGCGTAAGTACAAAAAGATGGTTCCGCTGCCCATCCGTCGCGCGCTCGGTAACCTGGCGCTGCATATGCCGTACTTCAAGGGACATAACTTCCTGGTCAAGGGTGCCGAGATCCCCGAGAAGTCGTTCCTGGGACAGGCTCTGGTATGGCCGGAGCGCGAGGTCGACGGCGTGCTCAAGCCCGAGTACAACACCGGCGACGGCGCCTTCGAGCTTGCCGCTCCCATCTATGCGCGCGTGAAGGGTCAGCCCGAGCTGGTCAAGAAACAGTACCTGGACATGAACATGTGGCTCCCGGGCGACATTCTGCTCAAGGCCGACAAGATGTGCATGGCGCACTCGCTGGAGCTGCGCGTGCCCTTCCTGGACCGCAAAGTCATGGAGTTCGCCGAACACATTCCCGACCGTTACCGCATCAACGAGAACGGCAACAAACAGGTACTCCGCCACGCTGCCAACAAGTCGCTGCCCGATGAGTGGGCCACCCGTCCCAAGGTGGGCTTCCCGGTGCCGATTGTCTACTGGCTGCGCGAGCAAAAGTGGTACGACTATGTCAAGGAGTACTTCACCGCGCCGTGGGCAAGCGAGTTCTTCGATACCGACGAGCTCATGCACCTGCTCGATCTGCACTTTGCGGGCAAGGGCGATTTCCAGCGCAAGATCTATACGCCGCTCGTGTTCCTGGTGTGGTACAAGCGCTTCTTTATCGACGAGGACCAGCCCGCTGTTCAGGCTGCCTAGCCTCGGCTTACGAACGCCTGCGCGTAACGGCTCCTCCGGGAGCCGTTTTTGCGTGGGTGCGTTTCAGTTACTATAAAAACCGTCCCTGCCAAATGGCTGAGAAAGGTGAAAGATGCACCATTCGGATTCCGCGATCGTGACCACGGTCGATGCGCTTGCCAAGCTTCTCGATGTGTGCGGCGAGCTGCGCGCATCGGAGCAGGTTGACGAGCGTGCCGTGACCGGCTGCTCGTTTGATTCGCGCGCGGTCTCGGCAGGTGACGTGTTCTTCTGCAAAGGTGCTGCCTTTAAGCCCGCGTTTTTGCGCATGGCGCTCGATGCGGGTGCCGTCGCATTTGTGTGCGAGGAGTCGCTGGTCGAGTCTCTGGAGCCGCTGGCGCAGGAGAGCGGTGCTGCGATGCTGGTCGTGGACAGCGTTCGCACGGCCATGGCCTTGTTGCCGCCGGAGGTCTACGACCGTCCCGACCGCGACGTCAAGATCGTGGGCATCACCGGCACCAAGGGAAAGACCACGGCCGCTTTTATGCTCCAGTCCATCATCAAGGCGGCGGGCGAGTCCTGCGGCATGATCGGCTCGGTGAGTACCGACGATGGTATCGAGTGCTACGAGAGCACCAACACCACGCCCGAGGCTCCCGAGGTCTGGCGCCATATCGCCAACTGTCGCACGTCCGGTCGCCAGTCCATGGTCATGGAGGTCTCGAGCCAGGCGCTCAAGTACCAACGCGTCGAGAATCTGCCGTTTGACGTGGCGTGCTTCCTCAACATCGGCCGCGACCATATCTCGCCGATCGAACACCCCACGTTTGAGGATTATTTTGAGAGCAAACTCAGGATCTTTGACCAGGCAAAGACCACCGTGGTGAATCTGGGCACCGAAGAGGTCGACCGCGTGCTGGAGGCAGCGTCGACGGCCGAGCGCTTGGTGACCGTTGGCGTCGAGCATCCCGAGGCAAGCCTGTGGGCGAGCGACGTACGCATGGTCGGCTTTAGCATCGAGTTCAACTTGCATGGCCTGTGTGCCGACGAGTCCGA
>CAVKNR010000182.1:0-3162 GCA_963657575.1 Sodaliphilus sp. | reverse complement strand
GAAATCTCAATCGCCTTGCCGGTATCGGACAGCCAGAAGTTCTCGGGCTCGCTCCACGCGTCGGCCGAATCGTCGGACACGTACATGGGAATATCGCCGATAACCTCGATTCCTTTCTTGTGCGCATAGTTCATGAGCTCACACCAAGCCAGGTCAAAGCGGTACTGCATGTACGCCTGAAGCTCGGCCTCGTCGTGGAAGCGTTTGTCGTCGATCAGATGCTCGTTGTAGCGCGCGACATCTGCCGGCCAATCATGGCGCGACTCGCCCTCAAAGTACTTCTTAACGGCCATGTAGACGCAGTATTTCTCGAGCCAATCGGCATTGCGATGTTTAAACGCGGTGTACAGCGGATCGGCATCCTCGCCTCCGCGGGCCTTCCAGGTCTCAAAGTCGGCTGCCAGCTCCTCGTGGCTTTCGGGCAGCAGGTCGATATTGCCTGCAAAGGCCGAAGGACCAGCGTAAGGGGAGCGGAAGAAGTCCGTGGGGTTGACGGGGAGAACCTGCCAGTAGCGCATGCCCATGGCGGCCAGATGGTCGATAAAGCGACGCGTGGGCGCGCCGATTGTACCGGGCTTGCCGTCATCGGTCGGCACCGATGTGATATGACACACAACACCCGCACCGTGATCGAGCGGCTCCTGCAGGCGCTGCTCGGCATGGTGATAGATGATCGACGAGCCCAGCGGATAAAGATCGAGCGTGACCGTGCCGTTGTGGATCTCGCACTCGTGACCGCTAATAACATCGCTCGCGCATTCGCCGAGCGCCGGAATCGTCACGCGGTGCGAATTGCGGAGGCTGCGGTTGATGATGACAGTCGCGGACTCGCCATCCTTGCCCGTGCGGTTGTAGGCCAGCACCTCATCATTGAGCGCGAAGGCCTTGATCTCGCCATCGATCATAAACGGCAGCGCGCGGCGCACAGCAGATGCGTTCTTGACGATTGCGAACGTATCGAAGTCATGCAGGTTTTCCTTGGTCGGCATGGTGCGGCGATTGCCCGGATCGGTGAGTCCCTCCAAGCCGTACTCGTCACCGTAATAGATTGAGGGAACGCCCGGGAACGTCATCTGCATGAGCGTCGCGAGCCAAAAACGGCTCTTGGCCAGGCCCATCGCGTTCTCGTCCAGACGCCATTTGCTGCGCTCGCACTCGGGCAGCTGCGACTCGTCAGGGCCGCCGCCGAGCACCGAGATAATGCGCGGACGGTCGTGACTCGAAAGCAGATTGAGTGCGCAAGACAGGGCCTCACGCGGATAGTTCTCGCGCAGGGTCTCGATATCCTCGGCAGCTTGGTAGGCGTTTTTGTAACCCATCAAAAAGCCGATGACCATGTCGCGGAAGGGGTAATCCATGGCCGAGTCGAGCTCGGAGCCTTGAAGATAGCGACGCAGATGGCCGTAGCTGATCTTGTTGGAGGCGTCTTCCCAGACCTCGCCGAGCAGCAGCGCGTCGGGCTTCTCGGCGAGCACGGCCTTTTTGATCTCGGTCAGGAAGTCATCGGAAAGCTCGTCGGCCACATCCAGGCGCCAGCCGTGAGCGCCGGCGCGCAGCCATTTACGAATGACGCCGTCCTTGCCCAGGAGCCGCTCGCGCACCAGTTCGGAGCTCTCATTGATGGCGGGCATATTGCCCACGCCCCACCAGCAGTCGTACGAGCCGTCCTCGTGGAAATAAAACGCATCGCGCCACGGCGAATCTTCGCTTTGCCACGCGCCCACTCCGGGGTAGTTGCCGTAGCGGTTGAAGTAGATCGAATCGTCGCCCGTGTGGTTGAACACGCCGTCCAGAATGATGGAAATGCCCAGCTTTTCGGCCGCCTGACACAGCTCGGTAAAGTCCTGCTCGGTGCCCAGAATCGGGTCGATCTTGGTGTAGTCGGCCGTGTCGTAGCGGTGGTTGCTCGCGGCCTCAAAAATGGGGTTGAGGTAGATGGCCGTAAAGCCCAGCTCGGCGATGCGGGGCAGGTCTTCCTGGATGCCCTTGAGCGAGCCGCCGTAGAAGTCCCAGGTCTTGATGGAACCGTCCTCGGCGCGCTCGTACACAGGCGGCTCGTTCCAGTCCTCGACCATGCGGCGCTGAATGCCCTTACGCGGTTTTTCGACCTCGGCCAGCGTGCGCTCGCGCCAGTGCTCGTCGCGGGCATAGCGATCGGGGAAGATCTGGTAGACCATACCGCGCTCGTACCACTCGGGTCGAACTTCGCGGTGCTTGTAGACGGTGACCTGGAACGACGGCACCTCGGCGTAGTCGTAGGTTATGCCCTCGCCGCCGGTGCGTCCTTGCGGTGCGCCCAGGCGAACCTCAGGCTGGCCTTCGATATTGCAGATAAAGCTGTACCAGATAAGACAGGGCTCGGTGCACTCAAGCTCTACGGTAAATATGCCGTCGCCCTCGTGCGTCATGGGATACCGAGACTCACCGATCTCATCGACCCAGGTGCGCAGCGTAAGCGTTGCCTGCGCGGGATCGGCATCCTCCAGAATCACGGAGAGCGAAAGGGTAGTTCCTGTGGTCACAGCGCCAAACGGAGTGCGAAACTGCGGCAGACGGCTGTTGTGTATCAATCTCATAGTACGGTCCAGTTCAATAGAATCATGGCCTGCTGGCCATGGGCTTTACGCACAGGATGTAAGTATATCTGTTGTACACAGGCTGTATAAACAACATCCGTTTACCATCGGCGAACGGTTGTCCTAGAAAATCGTTTTACCAACTACCTACAGAGAAGGGGCGCCCGGTTGGAGCGCCCCTTGCATAGGGTTTGATTAGGTTTTGGATCGTCTGTGGGCTAGCGGCGCTTGCGGGTGGCCGTTGCCTTGCGGACGGACGTCTTCTTGGACGGGGCCTTTTTCTCTGCCGGAGCGGCGGGGGAGACCGGGGTCTCCTTGGCAGGCTCGGGCTTAGTCTCTGCCTTCGGTGCGGCCTTGACCTCAGCGGCCTTCGGCGCCGGCTTAGTCTTTACCTCGGCCTTGGGCTCCTCTTTGGCAGCAGCTGGCTTAGTCTCTGCCTTGGGAGTCGTGGTCTTTGCCGTGGTCTTCTTGGCCGTCGTCGTGCGCTTTCGCGTGGTGGTCTTGGCGGCGGGCTTGGTCTCGACGGTTACCTCCGCCTTGGACTCTGCAGGCGTCTCCTCGACCTTGGCTGCCGGCTTTGCGGCTG
>CAVKNR010000181.1:0-3172 GCA_963657575.1 Sodaliphilus sp. | reverse complement strand
TCACGCCTACTTGGCTTCTCGCAAAGAACTTCTCTAAGTTTTATTGACATCCATCGTCTTTCGTATCATGTTGAGGGGCGGGTTTCCAATCGGTTGCGGATCGCATGCGATTCCGTCGTTCGGTTGAGACCCGTCCCGTCTTTATAGAGACAACAAGAAAGGAATCTGCATGTCTGAGTTTGCTGCCGGTCCTGCCGGTCGTATCGAGCGTGTCCGTGCCCTGATGGCCGAGCGTGGCTACGACGCCATCGTGGTGCGCGACGAGGCCAACCTTCGTTGGCTTACGGGCGTGAAGGGCGTTTTCGATTACACCTTTGAATTCCCGCACGCGGCGTTTATTACGGCCGACCAGTGCCTGTTCCATACCGACTCGCGCTACCTCAACAGCTTTGAGGAGAACACGCCCGCCGGCAGCCCCTGGGTTTACGACATGGACGAGGGTACCATCCCCGGCTGGGTCGCCGACAAGATTGCGGCTAACAAGTGCCGTGTCTGTGCTGTCGAGGACGATATGCAGATTAACTTCTACCAGGGTATTCAGCGCGGCCTGGAGGACCGTTCCGTCGCCTGCATCCTACCGCTGATGCACGACGACATCCGCAAGATGCGCGCCATCAAGGATGCCGAGGAGATCGAGCTTATGCGCCATGCGCAGTCGATCACCGATGCCGCTTTCCAGCATATGCTCGGCTTTATTAAGCCCGGTATGACCGAGAAGCAGGTTCGCAACGAGCTCGAGAACTTTATGTTCGCCAACGGCGCCGACAGCCTTGCCTTCGGCTCCATCGTGGCGAGCGGTCCCAACACCGCCAACCCGCATGCCGTGCCGAGCGATCGCGTGATCGAGAAGGGCGATTTCGTTCTCATGGATTACGGCGCGGGCTACTGCGATTACCGCTCCGACATGACGCGCACCGTCGTGATGGGCGAGCCCACGCAGGAGCAGCTCGACCTGTACGCGCTCGTGCGCCGCACGCACGAGGAGTGCGTCGCCGCCATCCATCCGGGCGTTGAGGGTAACGACATCTTCAAGCTTTCCAAGAAGATCATCGGCGATGCCGGCTATGGCGATTACTACAATCATGGCCTGGGCCACGGCGTCGGTATCGACATCCACGAGCTGCCCAACTTCAACCGCAGCAAGAACACCATCGAGATCGGCTCGGTTGTCACCATGGAGCCCGGCGTTTACCTGCCCGGCGTGGGCGGCGTGCGCCTGGAGGATTACGGCGTGGTCACCGAGAACGGCTACGAGCCTTTCACCAAGACCCCGCACGACCTGCACGTCATCGATTGCTAGCCCATTTCGATAGATTTTTGGGGCGGGGCGTCCGAATCGATTCGGACGCCCCGCGTTCTCTTTTTATGCGCTCGCCGCAGGCGCCGTCTGCAAGTGTATAATTTCTGTCGTATGTAATTTGGACGCTTGTGCGTTCTGCCCATAACAAGAAAGGTCGCTATGCCTACCATTTCTACCGCCGACTTCAAGAACGGCCTTGGTCTCCGTATCAAAGACAAGGTCTACACCATCGTCGAGTTCCAGCATGTCAAGCCGGGCAAGGGCGGCGCGTTTGTGCGCTACAAGACCCGCGACATCAAGAGCGGCCGCGTCGTCGAGAACACCTGCAACGCCGGCACCAAGTTCGAGAGCGTCATGCTCACCACCCGTGAGTTCCAGTACCTCTACAACGATGGCACCGACTACATCTTCATGGACAACGAGTCCTATGAGCAGGTTCCCGTTCCCGAGGACATGGTGGGCGAGAACTCCAAGTGGCTGCGCGAGAACGACATCTGCCAGCTGCTCTTCGCCGACGATGAGCTCATGGGCGTGACCCCGCCGATGTTCATCGAGACCACCATTGTCCAAACCGACCCGGGCTTTAAGGGCGACACCGTCCAGGGTTCCACCAAGCCGGCCACGATCGACACCGGCGCTGTCATCCAGGTCCCCATGTACCTCAACGAGGGCGAGGTCATCAAGGTTGACACCCGCGACGGCAAGTTCGTCTCCCGCGTCTAGCAACCAACTTCTCTAGGAGGACTCATGCCCCAGGAAATCAAGATTGACGGCATCGGCATTTCGCCCGATGTTCTGACCGCCATCGTCTCGCGCGCCGTGTCCGATGTCGAGGGCATCGCCTCCGTTGGCGTCAAGGACCTTGCCACTAATCTTGTCTCCATGATGCTCTCGTCCAAGGCCCCGGCTTCCGAGCCGGCGGTCGAGGCCGAGGTCGTTGGCGACAAGCTCGCACTCACCGTGCGTGTCGTGGTGTTCTTTGGCTATCCGTTCAAGAAACTCGCCGAGGCCGTTCGCGCCGCAGTGGTCGCCGCCATCGATGCCCAGGTTGGCGTTGAGGTCGAGCGCGTTGACGTTTGCATCGACGGCCTCGTTTTCCCCAAGGAGTAACCTTTGAGCCTTAAGGTTTATCGCGGGCGCACGCTTGCCCGCAGTCAGGCGCTGCAGCTGCTGTTCCAGGCCGAGGCCACGGACAGCCCGCTCGAGCGCGTCCTCGAGGGCGATTTCCTGATCTCGAAGGGCCCCCTCGACCCCTATGCGCTCGAGCTTTGCCGTGGTGCCTACGAGCATATCGATCGCATCGACTGTGCCCTGCGCGCCGTCGCCAAGAACTGGGATCTTATGCGCATGCCCGGCGCCGACCGCAACCTGCTGCGTATCGCCGTCTACGAGATGCGCTTCCTCACCGACGAGGAGGTCTCGGACGCCATCGTGATCAACGAGGCCGTCGAGCTTGCCAAGGCCTATGGCACCGATCAGTCCGCGTCGTTTGTCAACGGCGTGCTGGGCAAGATCGCTCGTAGCGAGGAGCTGCCGGGTGAGGATCTGTACCAGGAGCTGCTGGCCGAAGATCGCGCCCGCGAGGAGGCCCAAGCCGTCGAGGCTGACGCCAAGGTTGCGGTTGCCCAGGCTGAGGCTGGCGTGCTGGCCGAGGATGCGGACGCCGCCGAGGCTGACTTCGACTCCGTCGAGGAGTAGTCATGCCAGAGGGTTCTGTCCGTAACTTCGACGAGATCTCGGACCGTCTGGACCAGATAATCGCTACCGTTCGCTCCAAGGATACGTCCTTGGAGCGTTCACTCGATCTGTTTGACGAAGCGATTGAGCTGGGCTCCCGTGCGGTCGACATGGTCGACAAGTTTGAGCTGACGC
>CAVKNR010000180.1:0-3179 GCA_963657575.1 Sodaliphilus sp. | reverse complement strand
CATCAGGCTTGTCAAACATGTTCTCGATATTCATCGATCACCGCCAAACCCGCCATAAGGCATCGAAGTTGATACTGACATCGGGCATCGTTCACCCGTAATATGCAATAAAACTATGCATGGGCCATTTGCCCGTAGCAGTGTAGCACACCACCAAACTAAAGCGACAAGACTCTCTGTCAGCGGCACGTTTTTCAGGACGAACGCCGTTTTGAAACCGAATGCGCACGTAAGCTCCACGAATATCTGAGACAATGGGCGGCCGAACAAAGCGGCACATCCGCTCGGCCGTCCAAGCTGCCGCAGCAAGCCGTTTCACGCGACACCAACGCACCCTGCGCAAGAAAGGATTCACGCCATGCGCTTTATGCTTAACTGGCTCTTCACCTCGATCGCCATCGCGATCGCCACGTTCCTCGTCCCCGGTATCCAACCCTTCGGCTTTGCCGAGACCTGGGTCTGCTTTGCCTTTGTGGGACTGTTCCTGAACATTGTCGATTCGTTCGTCAAACCGTTCCTCACGGTCATCTCGCTGCCGCTCACGATCATTACGCTGGGCATTTTCCAGCTTGTCGTCAACAGCTTTATGCTTGAGCTCGCGAGTTACCTGTCGGTCAACCTGCTGGGCGTCGGCATCTCCATCGCCAGCTTTGGATCGGCCTTTATGGGCAGCATCCTGGTGTCCATCACGCGCAGCATCCTCGACAGCATCGCCGAGGACTAAAACGGCCATTCCGGCCGTGTCCGTCTCAACAGCCCAAAACGAAGGCCGCCCATCGCAAAAATGGGCGGCCTTCTTATTTGCCAAGTCTCAAAGGGCGAGAAAATCTACCATTTCCACCCCGTCCCCAAATGCAGGTGTGGGTTAGATGACGTAGTCGTAGCCATGGTTGGGAGCGACAAGTTGATCGAGCGTCACACCGTCGAGGTAGTCGTTGATGAGCTTGTCCAGGTTCTTCCACACGTCGAGCGTGGGGCACTCATCCGAACGCGAGCAGCCCTTGCAGTCGCCATCCAGGCAGGCGACCGGCGCCAGACTGCCCTCGGTCAGGCGCAAGATCTCGCCCACCGTGTATTGCTCGGGCGGGCGCGTGAGCACATAGCCGCCGCCCTTGCCGCGCATGCCCGAGAGCATGTTGGCGCGCACGAGCGTAGCCAAAATGTTCTCGAGATATTTCTCGGAAATCCCCTGTCGCGCCGCGATCTCTTTGAGCGGGATGCGACCGGCTGCCTGGTGCTCGGCCAGATCGACCATAACGCGCAGGGCATATCTGCCCTTAGTAGAAACCAACATGTATAGTGCTGCCTTTCGGTTATTTAGTCCGTAGAAATTCTAGCCGAAATATTGGTTTTGAAAATACCCGTTCCGGTCAAGATGGTTAATCGACTCGTAATAATCTTCTATTTCCTATTGCGTTACTAGGCTTTACTGTCTACTATGCTTGCCAACAGCAAAACGAACAACCCATAAGGTTTGTGGGTTTCGCTGCTACACACACCGTAAAACCACACGGTATCCAGTCATTTGAACACTTTGGAGGTTCACCATGAGCAATGTTTACACGTCCATCGATCAGCTTATCGGCCACACTCCGCTTCTGGAGCTCACTCACTTTGAGGCCGATGAGGACCTCAAGGCCCGCGTGCTCGTCAAGCTGGAATACTTCAACCCCGCCGGCTCCGTCAAAGACCGCGTCGCCAAGAACATGATCGACGAGGCCGAGAAGGCCGGCAAGCTCGTGCGCGGCGGCGACTACACCATCATCGAGCCCACGAGTGGCAACACCGGCGTCGGCATCGCCTCGGTGGCGGCGGCTCGCGGCTACAAGGTGATCATCACCATGCCCGAGACTATGTCCGTCGAACGCCGCAAGCTTATGCAGGCATATGGCGCACAGCTCGTGCTCACCGACGGTTCCAAGGGCATGAAGGGCGCCATCGCCAAGGCCGAGGAACTGCAGAAGGAGACGCCAAACAGCATCATCGCCGGCCAGTTTGTGAACCCCGCCAACCCCGCCATCCACAAGGCCACGACCGGCCCCGAGATCTGGGATGACACCGACGGCGAGGTCGACATCTTCGTCGCCGGCGTTGGAACCGGCGGCACCGTGACCGGCGTGGGTGAGTTCCTTAAGGAGCAGAACCCCGAAATCAAGGTCGTCGCCGTCGAGCCCGCCACTTCCCCGGTGCTCTCCAAGGGCCAAGCCGGCCCGCACAAGATCCAGGGTATCGGCGCCGGTTTTGTGCCCGACGTCCTCGACACCCAGGTCTATGACGAGATCATCCCCGTCGAGAACGACGACGCCTTTGCGACCGGCCGCGCCGTGGGCCACAAGGAGGGCGTGCTCGTGGGCATTTCGTCCGGCGCCGCCGTGTGGGCCGCGCTGCAGCTGGCCAAGCGCCCCGAGAACGAGGGCAAGACCATCGTGGCCCTGCTTGCCGACACCGGCGAGCGCTACCTGTCCACGGCGCTCTTCCAGGACTAGGGCCTGTCGCCCATAGGTTGAGCCCACGGACGAGCCGGTCTCCTCTCTCCCGGCAGTCTGAGCCCATCCAATCAGGGTGTCCCACGAGACGCCCGAACTTGCTACAATGTCTGCGGCGCGGAACCAGCCTCCCGCGCCGCTTTTCTTTTTTGGCCACATGCCACCAAGGAGAACCTCCCCATGCACAACAAGCGCGTGCTCGTCGCTATGAGCGGCGGCGTCGATTCCAGCGTGACCGCGTACCTGCTCAAAAGCCAGGGCTACGAATGCGTCGGCGCCACCATGCGCCTCACCTGCCCCGCGCCCGATCCCGCCACGGGCATGAGTAAGGTCGACCGCGACATCGCCGATGCGAAGGCCGTCGCCGAGCGTCTGGGGATACCCCACCATGTGCTCGACTTGCAGCAGACCTTCGACCACAGCGTTATCGAGCGCTTTGTGAACGCCTACCAGGAGGGGCTGACGCCCAACCCGTGCATCATCTGCAACCGCCACATAAAGTTTGGCGCGTTGCTCGGTGCGGCGCTGGACATGGGCTGCGACTACATCGCAACGGGTCATTACGCCAAAACAAGCCAGACAGTAGACGGCACCTGGCAGCTGCATCGCGGCGAAGATCCCAAAAAGGACCAGAGCTACTTTTTATATTCGCTTACGCAGGAGCGCCTGGCGCACACGATCTTTCCGCTGGCA
>CAVKNR010000179.1:0-3187 GCA_963657575.1 Sodaliphilus sp. | reverse complement strand
GCCCGCCCGCGTCAAATGCGCCGAGCTCGCCTGGCGCACCCTCGACGGCATGCTCACGGAACAAAATAATCAGTAGTATTTGTCCCAAATCTTAAGAATTTTGTTGGCCGAATCGCTTGACTAAGAGTGGTTCGGCCATTTTCTATTCCGAGAGCTCAGCTTGAGCCTTCACCCGCGCATAAGCGCGCGCGATACGAGATACGGTACTCTTACTGATTCCCGTATGCCGTTCGATCTCGCGCACCGTAAAACCGGCATCGTGCAATCCAAGAATGACGATATTGCGCTGCGCCGACGGCGCGGCTTTAACCCCGTGGAGCGGAACCCCGAGGCTCTTCGCCATCTTGTCGGCAAAGGCGTGGCGTTCCCACTCTGTCTCTTTCATATCGCACAGCGCCGGCTCGCTTCCGTCGGGCGTCGAAAGCGAATAGGCAATAAAGCCCTCGGCAGAACCAAAAAGTTCAAGCACGCAAGAAGGATCAGAAAATCCCCTCGCGACATCGGCCGCATCACCGTCGTAAGCGCACAAATGCTCCGGAAAGCTGCTCCAGGGATAACGCTCAATGAGACTGATGCCCACCTCCTGCGGATCGGCGTGTACGGAGCGAATAGCCTCCATCACCTGCCAATCGGTATCGAGCGAACGCCGATCAAAACGGTTCTGGAACAGATGGCCTGTGCGCCCCGTGCGTTTATTGAACCGCCGCGCGTACGTCAAAAGCAACCGGTGCATCGCCGCGCTCATCGTGTCCTCATAATCCGAGAGTACCAGATCCACGTGGTCGTTCATAAGGCACCAGGCGATAACCGTCACACCCTCCTCGCGGCAGCACTCGCGCATCAGCTCCAAAAACTCCCACCGGTCTTCATCGCCCTCAAAGATGAGCTGTTTGCCCACACCGCGAGCACAGACATGGTAAAAGCCGGTAACCGTTCTCCAAACGCGCTGCATGGCGCTCCCTTCGCCGGGATCTGCTTACCATCCAATACAGCACGATTGAAGCGTGCCATCAAAACATTCACGCAAAACAATACACTCGCGCGGCCAAAGGCAGCAAACAGGCGGCGAACGGCACCGTTGCAACAGGTCAACCACTGCAACGCTTGCAAGAGCGGACCAAAAGCTTGCCCAAGACGGACCCCCTCTACGGAAGCTCACGAACACAGAACATAGAGTTAAACCGTTTCAATTAAAACTTCAGGACTTCTCGCTACGAAAACTGAGCCGTTCGCCGAATATTTCGTGCATTTCGCGGTATTATAGGGGCTGCATGTCATGTCCCTTTCGAAGGGTCGCCCGGCAATCGCCAGCCACGGCCCCCAGACGGGACGCCAACACGATAGAGAGGAGAGGCATGCAGTACTCACAGGAAGTGGAGAACATGTGCCCCGTTGCCAAGGGTGCATACCACGGCCCCGCACCCATCCCCGAGGAGGGCAAGTGGGTCCAGGCTAAGGAGATTTCCGACATCTCCGGTCTTACGCACGGTGTGGGTTGGTGCGCACCTCAGCAGGGCGCCTGCAAGCTCACGCTGAACGTCAAGGACGGCATCATCGAGGAGGCCCTCGTTGAGACCATCGGCTGCTCGGGCATGACCCACTCTGCCGCCATGGCTTCCGAGATCCTTCCCGGTAAGACCATCCTCGAGGCCCTCAACACCGACCTCGTCTGCGACGCCATCAACGTTGCTATGCGCGAGATCTTCCTGCAGATCGTTTACGGCCGCAGCCAGACCGCGTTCTCCGAGGGCGGCCTGCCCGTGGGCGCCTCCCTCGACGACCTCGGCAAGGGCCTTCGCTCCCAGGTCGGCACCATGTTCGGCACCAAGGCCAAGGGCGCCCGTTACCTCGAGCTCGCTCAGGGCTACGTCACCCGCATGGCTCTCAACGACAAGAACGAGATCATCGCGTTCGAGTTCCTGAACCTCGGTAAGTTCACCGACGCCGTCAAGGCCGGCAAGACCCCCGAGGAGGCCATCGCTGGCGCTATGGGCCACTATGGTCAGTGGGAGAACGCTGCCAAGTACATCGACCCGCGCACCGACGAGGAGACTCACTCCGTCGCCAGCGTGTTCCCGGTTCACGAGTAGAAAGGGAGGGAAATAACTATGACTGTTACGTTCGAAGGTTACGAGCGCCGCGCTGACAAGATCAACAAGTGCCTCGCCGACAACGGCATCGCCTCCCTCGAGGAAGCTCTGCAGATCTGCACCGACAAGGGCTTCAACCCGCGTGAGATCGTCAACAACACCCAGTCCATCGCCTTCCAGAACGCCGAGTGGGCCTACACCCTCGGTTGCGCTCTCGCTGTCAAGCGTGGCGCCAAGTCCGCTTCTGAGGCTGCCGCCATCATCGGCGAGGGCATTCAGGCCTTCACCGTTCCCGGCTCCGTCGCCGAGGACCGCAAGGTCGGTCTGGGCCACGGCAACCTGGGCGCCATGCTGCTCTCCGACGACACCGAGTGCTTCGCCTTCCTGGCCGGTCACGAGTCCTTCGCTGCCGCTGAGGGTGCTATCGGCCTGGCTCTGAACGCCAACAAGGCTCGCAAGAAGCCGCTGCGCGTCATCCTCAACGGTCTGGGCAAGGACGCTGCTCAGATCATCGCCCGCATCAACGGCTTCACCTACGTGAAGACCCAGTTCGACTACTTCACGGGCGAGCTCAAGGTCGTCGAGACCATCCCCTACTCCGATGGTCCCCGCGCCGCCGTCAACTGCTACGGCGCCGACGACGTCCGCGAGGGCGTTGCCATCATGTGGCACGAGAACGTCGACATCTCGATCACCGGTAACTCCACCAACCCCACGCGCTTCCAGCACCCCGTCGCTGGCACCTACAAGAAGGAGCGCCTCGAGGCTGGCAAGAAGTACTTCTCCGTCGCTTCTGGTGGCGGCACTGGCCGTACCCTGCACCCGGACAACATGGGCGCCGGCCCTGCCTCTTACGGCATGACCGACACCATGGGCCGCATGCACTCCGACGCCCAGTTCGCCGGTTCTTCCTCCGTGCCTGCGCACGTTGACATGATGGGTCTCATCGGCATGGGCAACAACCCCATGGTCGGTGCCACCGTCGCCTGCGCTGTCGCCGTCGAAGAGGCCCTCAAGGCCTAATCGCGCCCGCGCGATGCTCATATAGTTGAGCTTTGGAGCCGCTACCCACCCAGGTAGCGGCTCTTTTTGTTTGC
>CAVKNR010000178.1:0-3197 GCA_963657575.1 Sodaliphilus sp. | reverse complement strand
CGCTTGGCGGAATCGAGATAGCACATCAAAAACGAGGTGAGGAACGAGTCGCCCGCCCCCATGGTGTCCTTCATGTCCGTTACCGGTTTAGCCAGCTGGCGGTAATAGCGCTCGCCGTCGTAAGCAATGCAGCCCTCGGCGCCCGCCGTAGCCGACACAAAACGCGGACCCAGGCCCTTCACCCATGCCAGACGTTCGCGAATCTCGTCCTCACTCGCGGCATCCGCCGCACTAAAGAAAGCGAAATCGACGTAGGGCGCAATCTGCTCGTAGTACTCGTCGGTGGAGTCGTCCGAAAAGTCAAAAGAGATCGTGACGCCCGCAGCCTTCAACTTGGGCAGCTCGCGCTCGGTGAAGCAATAGTTGCCCGAATGAACCACATCGAACTGCTTCATGTACGCAAGGTCAAAGCGATCGAGGACATAGCGCGCATCGCCACGGATACCGCCCTCGTTGGAGCCAAGGAAGACACGGTCACCGTCAACGACGGTCACGCGAGCCGCTCCGTTCTCGCCAATCATCTGCTCGCACTTGTCAAGCTCGATACCCTCATCCTCGAGGCTTGCAATGACATGCTCGGCAGCGGCATCATTGCCAAAAATGCCCATGTATGCGGAGCGTGCGGCACCGCATTTCTTGGCATAAACGGCGAAGTTCACCGCATTGCCGCCGGGATACATGGTGTGGATATGCTCGTAGCGATCGACGACGTTGTCGCCAAATCCGAGCGCGTTAACGTTAAATGCCATGGCCTTTGCTCCTTCTAGTACTCGACAACACCCATATAGCGACGGAAATCGGGATCGTGATCAAACACCTTGCCGCGTGCGGCACGCAGCTCGCAGTTCATGGCGTAGAACAGCACCGGGTCCAGATAGGCACGGACGCTCGCCGGCACGGCTTCCATACCGTACTCCTTGGCATCGAGCACCATCAGCGTATCGGTATGCGTCTTAAGGAACGCCAGGGCGCGCTCGTCCATAGCACGGCACTCGCTGGAGCCCATCTGCAGGAAGTAAAAAACGCCATCCTGAGTAGCCTCGAAGGGGCCATGGAAGTACTCGGCAGAGTGGATGTAGCTGCAGTGCTGCCACTGCATCTCCATAAGAGAGCAGATAGCGAAACCGTAGGTCTGGCTAAAGTTGGGACCGCTGCCCAGAATGTAGAAGAACTCGTGCTCCTGGCAAAGCTTGGCAAAGCGATCGCCCAGCTCGGCATTTACCTTCTCGCGTGCCGGAGGAAGAATTTTATCCATCTCAGCAATACCGGCATACATATCGGCAAGATCGGCGTAGCCCTCCTGCTGATCGAGCAGCTCGGCCGCAAGCGACAGCGAAATGCCAGCGGGGACCTCGGCCTGCGGCACGCCCTCGCCCCACGGGTAGACCCACGTGGTCCACTTGCCGGAGTCAATCTTGGATCCAGCGTTGTCGGTCTGGGCGATCACCGTAGCGCCGGCAGCAAGGGCAATCTCGCAGCCCTCGACGACCTCGGGGGTGTTGCCACTGTGGCTACAAGCGATGACCAGGGACTTCTCGCCCAGACGACGCGGACGCATGATATCGAACTCGCGAGCCGTATAGATATACGAAGTGAAGGTGGTTGCCTCGCGCTGCAGAAGCTCATGAGCCGGGATCAAATCGATCATGGAGCCACCGCAAGCAATCCAGTAGACGCTGTCGAACTTGCCCTTCTCGGCAATTGCCTCTTTGATCAGATCGTGTGCGTTCATATCCAGTTCCTTTCTTGTTTGGCCCGCAATCAATGACGTTGGTTGCGTGGCCGATGGTTGTTTTAGTCAATCAGATATTTCTCGAATGCGGCCATGTTCTTGGCATCTGCCGCCGCCGGATCATCGTAGTAACGACCGTCCGTGATTTCCTGGCCCAGCATGCCGTCGAAACCATGGGCGTTGAGCGTGGCGACGAAGGCGTCCATATCGTGCTTGCCATCGCCCCACACCAGATGGCCATACGGGTCACCGTCGATAAAGTGCATCTCGTGAATTGCCCCATCACCAAAGGCGGCAAACCAGTCCTCGAGCGTCTCGCCTGCAACGCCCATCGCGGTTGTATCAACCATGGGCTGTAAGTACGGGCTCGCGACCTCGTCAATCATGCGCTTCGCATCGGAAACCGTCGTCACAAGGTTGCTCTCCTCGGGACGCAGGCTTTCCATCGTAAGCACCAGACCGTGCTCGCCGGCATACTCCGCCAGAATGGACAAGTGCTCGCGGCTGCGCTTCCAGGCTTCCTCGCGGTCCTCGTCCCAGTCGCCCCAGCCCGAGTTGATGGACATGCGGTCGCACCCAAGTACCTCGGCAAGCTCAATGCCGTGCTTAAAGTACGCCAAGCTGCGCTGTTCATGCAGCGGTTTGCGTGCGCAGTACTGCCAAGGATAGACAACATTCTCGGGACACAGAGTACGATACCTAAGCCCACGGTCTGCAGCCTTTTTCGCCAGGACCTCAGCTTCAAAGTAGCCCGTGTGGTCGAGCGTCACATGCGGCTCCGCACACCACAGCTCAATGGACTCAAAGCCCAAACGCTGCTGCACATCAAGGAAGTAATCGAGCGACCACATGATGTAGTGGATATTCATGCCCGCAATCTGTTCGCGGTGCAGCGTCGGTTTGGATTCAGACATCTTATGCCTCCTTATTTCGATCGAACACGATTTGTCCGTCCGACATCGTCATATCAACCGCAAGATCGCGTGCGTCGCGATAATCGAGGTCGAACACATCCCGATCGAGCACGCAGATATCGGCAAGCTTGCCAACCTCGAGCGTACCCAGCTCGTCTTCGCGCATCAGGTCGTACGCGCCCCCGGCAGTCCAAGCGCGCAAGAGCTCGACAAGCGTCAGCGTGTTGACCTCATTCACGGGCAGTCCGTCGGCGAAGAATCCGCCGCACGCGCTGTAGATTGACTCGCCCAGGCTCGGAATCAGCAGCGGCAGATCCGTGCCGCAGCACACTGTGCATCCGGAATCTTCCATGCCGCGGCGATTCCAGCTGTGCAAAAGTCGCGTCTCGCCAATTTGTCGACGCATCATCGACAGGCAATCCTCGCGCCGGTCCAGCGTCAGAATCTGCGGATAGACCTCGCAAATTCCACCTAACTTGCCAAACTTGACAAGATCGGTCGGATCAGAGTTCTCGAGATCGGTAATCGCATGGCGGCGAAGCAACCGTCCA
>CAVKNR010000177.1:0-3222 GCA_963657575.1 Sodaliphilus sp. | reverse complement strand
CGGGGACCCGGGGTAGATCGTTTGGGACGGGAAACAAGGCACTCAGCACCAACAATGAAAACGTCACAGGCAAAGCCAAAGCCAGCGAACGGGCACCAGAGCGAGCAAGCTACCCCCTGCACCAACAATGGCAGCGCCGCAGGTGGAGCAAAAGTCAGCGAAAGCCCGCCAGAGCGAGCAAGGTGACGTGAAAGAGGAGGGCATAGGCCTTTTGGCCATGCCCGACGATTGAACGTCAGATTGCCGCTCTGGCGGGCTTGCAGCGTCGAGTGGTTCCGGCGTTTGGTAAAACGCCGGAACACAAGAGCGCCCCCTCCCGCGCACGGAACGGAAGGGGGCTAAAGGTAGGAGTCTACCGGTGGGTTTACCCCACCGGACAGACGATGACCAGGTGATCCTCTACAGGATCGTCAAGGTTTCCGTGGGGTACCCGTTGGGTACTTAGATCAACACGCAGGCGACGGTCAGGATGATGGCGCAGACGACAGAGAGCGCGACGATGAGCTTAAGGGCAAACTTGAGCCAGGTCGTCCACTCGATCTTGGCCAGGGCGAGACCGCCCATGATGGCGCCGGAGGTCGGGGTGAACAGGTTCACGACACCGATGGCGGCGGAGAAGATCATGACCATGACCTCAGGCGAGAAGCCGAGCTTAACAGCCAACGGTCCCATGATGGGCATGGAGACGGTGGCCATACCGGAGGTCGAGGGGATCAGGAAGGACAGGCCGAAGTAGACCAGGAAGCTCATGGGAGCGAAGATCACGCCGGACAGGCCAGCCAGAGCATTGGCGGCAGCGTCGAGGACGAAGACGTCGAGGCCGGTGTTAGCCATGAGGACGGAGATACCACGGGCGAGGGCGATGACGAGAACAACGGACATCATGTCGGCAGCGCCGGTGATAAAGGTGTTAACGATCTGCTTCTCGGACAGGCCACCGATGATACCGATCAGGACGGCCATAAGGAAGAACCAGGTGGAAGCCTCGTCGAAGTACCACTGGCCAATGGGCAGGCCGGTGATCAGGGCAGACCAGCCCTGGACGACGGCGTTACCGTCGGCGTCGTAGACAGCGCCAGCGTCGAAGAAGTTGGCGACGCCCTCGTTGAGGTCGGCCAGCGGAATGAAGCCGACGATCATGACGACGAAGGTGAAGGCGAAGGCGATCAGAACACCCTTCTGACGACCGGTGAGCTTGACCTCCTTGTGGACCTCGGAAGCAGCCTTGCCGTGAGCCTCTTCGGCGTCCTTGAGCTCCTGCATCGACAGGATGGTGGAACCCTTGTCAGCCTTGACCTTCTTGGCGTAGCTCATCACGAAGAAGATGGACATAGCGGTAGTGACAATCCACAGGACGGCACCGAGGCCGATGATGATGGACTGGTTGACCTCAATGCCAACGCCGGTCAGAGCGTCGACGGCAGCGCCGACGGCGAACGGGTTAACCGTGGAGCCCAGGCAGCCGCAGCCAGCGCCGAGCAGGACGGTAGCGGCACCGACCATGGGGTCGAAGCCAGCAGCCATCATGGTAGCGGCGAGCAGGGCGTAGAAGGGAACGGTCTCCTCGCACATACCATAGGTGGTACCACCGAGGGAGAAGATGAGCATCAGCACGGGAATGAGCATAATCTCGTTGCCCTTAAGCTTCTGCACCAGAACGGCGATGCCGTTGTCCAGAGCGCCGGTCTCGGTCATCATGCCGAGGAAGCCGCCCAGGATCATAACGAAGAGGCAGACGGGCAGAGCGTCAGCGAAGCCCTTAATCGGGGCGGTGCAGAAATCGCTCAGACGGGCGGCAGTAACCGCGCCGCCGGACGTGCCGGAGACGATAACGGTAATCACTGCGACAATTGCCAGCAGAGCAAGAAGAATGGTGAACGATGAAGGCATACCGCGCTTTTTCTTAGCGGTCTCAGTCATAGTTCTCATCCCCCCTTCATAAATCATTTACTGATCTCGCCAGAAGCGGCTCTTCCGTGCCGTGCCTGCCGCTTGATGCGAGATTATTACCAGATAAAACCGCTCGGGGTGTGCAGCAATACACCCCGAGCGAGATGCTAGATGCTCTTACTTGAGCGTGGCGTACATGACAGCCTTAATGGTGTGCATGCGGTTCTCGGCCTCGTCGAAGACCTTGGAAGCGGGGCTCTCGAAGACCTCGTCGGTGACCTCCTGCTCGGTGATGCCGAACTGCTCGCACTTCTCGGCGCCAATGGTGGTGTTGGTGTCGTGGAAGCTGGGCAGGCAGTGCAGGAAGATAGCACCCGGGTTGGCCATAGCCATGACCTCGGAGGTGACACGATACGGGGTGAGCTGAGCGATGCGCTCGGCCCAGACCTCGTCGGGCTCGCCCATGGAGACCCACACGTCGGTGTAGATAACGTCGGCACCGGTGACGCCGTCCTTGACGTCGGTGGTCAGCTTGATGGTGCAGCCGTTGGCCTCGGCGATGGGCTTGCAGGCCTCGATGACGTCGTCAGCGGGCATGCACTCCTCGGGGCCGCAGGCCACGAAGTTCATGCCGAGCTTGGAGCAGACGACCATGAGGGAGCGAGCGACATTGTTCTTGCAGTCGCCCATGAAGACGAGGGTCTTGCCCTTGATGTCGTAGTTGAAGTTCTCCTGGACGGTCAGGATGTCGGCGAGCATCTGGGTGGGGTGCCACTCGGTGGTCAGGCCGTTCCACACGGGCACGCCGGACTTAGCAGCGAGCTCCTCGACGTCGTCCTGGGCAAAGCCACGGAACTCGATGCCGTCATACATGCGGCCGAGAACGCGGGCGGTGTCCTCGATGGACTCCTTCTTGCCCATCTGCGACGAACCCGGATCGAGGTAGGTGACGCCCATGCCCAGATCCATGCCGCCGACCTCGAAGGCGCAGCGGGTACGAGTGGAGGTCTTCTGGAAGAGCAGAACGATATTCTTGCCCTCGAGATAGCGGTGCGGAACGCCAGCGCGCTTCATATCCTTGAAGTTCTTGGAGAGCTTGAGCAGGTACTCGATCTCCTCGGTGGTGAGGTCGAGAAGCTTGAGGAAGCTACGGCCGGAGAGGTTAACACCCATGGTTCGATTCCTTTCGAAGAAATGAATTACGTAAGTATTAGTGTTGCCCGTTTAACGGGCGAAGCCGGTGCGGTTGTAGGGGGACCGCACCGGAAACGGAAAGACTTAGAGGTCCTCGCGCCAGAAGGGCATGCTCATGCAGCGCGGGCCGCCGCGGCC
>CAVKNR010000176.1:0-3222 GCA_963657575.1 Sodaliphilus sp. | reverse complement strand
CAACAGAAGGGCCGCCTCATGACAGACATCGTCCACGTCGAAAACCTCGTCAAGCGCTACGACGACCTTATCGCGCTTGACCACTTTAACCTCAGCATCGCCCCCGGCGAGATCTTTGGCCTGCTGGGCCCCAACGGCTCGGGCAAGACCACGTCCATCAACTGCATCCTGCAGCTGCTCGCCTACGACAAGGGCACCATCGAGCTGTTCGGCGAGCCCATGACGCCCGCCCGCTACGACCTCAAGCGCCGCATCGGCGTGGTCCCGCAGCAAGTTGCGGTGTTTGACGAGCTTACCGTGCGCGAGAACATCGACTATTTCTGTAGCCTCTACGTTAACGACCGCAAGCGCCGTCGCGCGCTGGTGGACGAGGCGATCGACTTTGTGGGCTTGGGCGACTTTACCAAGTTTCGCCCCGGCAAGCTCTCGGGCGGCCTGGCGCGTCGCCTCAACATTGCCTGCGGCATTGCGCACAAGCCCGAGCTCATCTTCTTTGACGAGCCTACGGTGGCAGTCGACCCGCAGAGTCGCAACGCCATCCTGGAGGGCATCTGCCGCCTGCGCGACGAGGGCGCCACGGTGGTGTATACCAGCCATTACATGGAGGAAGTCGAGCAGATTTGCAGCCGCATCATGATCATGGACGGCGGACGTGTGCTGGCGCAGGGCACCAATGACGAGCTCAAACGCATGATTCAAATGGGCGAGCGCGTGACTGTCGAGGTCGGCGAGATGCCGAGCGCGGCGCTCGGTGCCGTCGCGAGCCTGCCACATGTCCTGGACCTGTCGGCGACGGCGGGCCAGCTCACGTTTTCGTGCGAGGCGAGCCCGCATAACCTGACGGACATTCTCGATGCGCTGCGCTCGCATGACGTGGCGCTCGGCCGCGTGTGGAGCGAGCCACCGACCCTCAACGACGTGTTCCTCGAGATCACCGGCCGCGAGCTGCGCGACTAGGGGGCAGTCATGTTCAACACCATCATCACTACGGTCAAGACGCTGCTGCGCCGGCCGAGCACGTGGGTCTGGGGCGCTCTCTTTCCCATCGCACTTTCCACGATGTTCATGTTTATGTTTGCGAATCTGGGCTCCGACGGCACGGTCGACCCGGTACCGGTTGCCGTCATAGCGGACGAGGCCTGGGACGCCTCGACCTTTAAGGACGTGGCGACGTCGCTTGCCAAGGAGAGCGACAATCAGCTGCTCGAGATCCACGAGTGCGACGACGCAGCCGATGCGAACCGTGCGCTTAAGGCCGGCGAGGTCGCGGGCATCTATACGGTCGACGACGCAGGCGCACCCAAGCTCACACTGCTATCGAGCTACGACAGCTCGCGCGCATCATCGGTGCTCACCGATCGCAGCATCCTGGAGACGGTGGCAAGCTCGTATACACAAAATGCCGAGCTCATGCCCCAGATTGCCCAGGACAACCCGGCGGCGCTCGCCGACCCGGAGGCGGTTGCGCGCGCCCTGTCGCTCGAAGGTGGCACCCGCCGCGTAAGCCTGACGCGCACCACGCCCGACGGCACGGTCATCTACTATTACGCGCTCTTTGGCCTGGTAGCGATGATGTCTGCCGAGTTTGCCGCCTTGAGCGTCGTCGATCTGCAGCCCAATCTGTCGGGCCTTGGCGCGCGTCGCTGTGTGGGCGGTCTTTCCAAGACGGCGTCGCTGGCCGGTATCTTTGTGGGCTCGTGGCTGGTCTCCTTTGCCTCGATGACGATCGCAATCGGCTACGTGCGCCTGGTCGTGGGCGTCGACTTTGGCGGGCGCGAGGGGCTGTGTTTGGTGGGCGGCGCCGCTTCCGCGCTTGCCGCCACGGGCCTGGGGCTCTTTGTGGGCACGCTTCCCGTTAAGGGCGGCAAGGCGTCCAAGTCCGGCATCCTCACGGGCTTTGCTACCACGTGCGCCCTGTTCGCCGGCCTCTACGGCGAGCCGGCGATGGCGCTTGCCGACGACGTCGCCCGCGCCTGCCCGGCCGAGTGCTGGTTCAACCCCGTCAAGCTCATCTGCGACATGTTCAATCGCCTGTATTTCTTTGAGGACCTGGGGCCCTTCGCTGTTCGCGCGGGCGCGCTCGTCCTGATGGCCCTGGTGTTTGTCGCCGCCGCTACGCTGATCTTTGGAAGGAGTCGTTATGAGCACCTTTAAGACCGCGCTTCGCATGGCGCTGGCGCACCCGTTCTACCTGCTTATCTATACGGTGTTCATCTCGCTCATGGGCGTATTCATCGCGGCATCGGTGAGCTGGAACTCGTCGCAGCTCACCGAGTACAAGCCCTACGATGCTAACGTGATCGTGGTCGACCGCGACGACAGCGACCTTTCGCGTGCGCTTACCAAGCATCTGGGTTCGCGTTTTGAGCTGGTCACGGGCATCGGCGACGATACGTACGACCTTGCGGACGCGCTCTCCAAGAGCAACAGCGCCAAGGGCAGCGCCGACTGCGTGTTCTTTATCCCGGAGGAGTTTGAGGACGACCTCGTTGCGGCTGCCCGCGCGGGGGAGGCCCTGCCCAAGCTCGACGTGACCTACGGTTCCGGCACCATGGCGGCGGCGCTTTCGTCTGCCGAGGCCTCGCGCTGGATCTCGCTCGCGGGCGCTGCGGCGGCGCTTGAGCCCGCTGCTTCTAACGGCGACGTTGCCAAGGCCGCCGAGCATGCCGCTGCAAAGCGCGCGGAGGTCCAGATCGAGCAGGTCAAGGTCGACTCGACGGCTGCCGCCACGCTCGAGTCGTATTTCAACTTTGGCGCGTACGCGATTATCTCGTCGGTCATCGTATCGGTGGGGTTGGTGTTCTCGGGCATGAACGAGAGCGAGCGCGTGCGTCGTATGGATGCCGGCCCGGTCTCCGAGCGCCAGCGCTCGCTTGCCGTGTTCGCGGCTGCCGCAGTGCTCACCGTCTGCATCTGGTTTGTGTCGAGCATGATGGGCGTCGTGGGCTTTGCCGGCGCGGTTGCCGAGGTCGGCGTGGGTCGTGTGTGCCTGGCGCTGGCGGCGACGTTTGCCCTGGCGTGCACGCCTCTGGCCGTTGGCTTTGCCCTTTCGAGCCTGGGTGCGCGTGAGGAGCTGCTCAACGGTGTGGGCAACCTGCTCGGCATGCTCATGACGTTTTTGGGCGGCGCTTGGATGCCGCTGTCGCTCATGGGCTCGGCCGTGCAGACGGTGGCGCACTTTGTGCCGACGTATTGGGTGAACGACGCGATCAGCAAGGCGCT
>CAVKNR010000175.1:0-3264 GCA_963657575.1 Sodaliphilus sp. | reverse complement strand
GTTCCGCCGAGTTCCTCAACATGCGCGTGAGCCAGCTCGAGGAGCACCCGGTCTACGCCAAGTTCTTTGAACAGGCATCCAAGGGCCCGCTGTCCAAGGCCACGCCGATGGTGCCGCCCGGAGGCGCCGGTATCGGCATGCACGTCATTCCGGTCGAGAAGGCCATTGACGCCGCGAGCACCTCGGTGCCTATTGAGCATATCGAGCACTGGCTCGACAAATACGAGGGTAAGTATGCCGCCAGCACCTGCAGCTGCCGCGCGAGCCGTCGCGCGATGGGTGAGGGCTGTGCCGACGACCCGGCCGATTGGTGCATCGCCGTGGGCGATATGGCCGACTACGTGGTCGAGACCGATCGCGGCCATTACGTGACGCGCGACGAGGTTTACGACATCCTGCGCCAGGCCGAGGACAATGGCTTTGTGCACCAGATCACCAACATTGACGGCGAGAACAAGATCTTCGCCATCTGCAACTGCAACGTCAACGTGTGCTATGCCCTGCGCACCTCGCAGCTGTTCAACACGCCCAACCTGTCGCGCTCGGCCTATGTCGCCAAGGTCGAGAAGGATAAGTGCGTGGCCTGCGGTCGCTGCGTTGAGGTGTGCCCGGCCGGTGCCGCTAAGCTGGGCCAGAAGCTCTGCAGCAAAAAGGCCGGCGGACAGGTGCCCGAGTATCCGCGCCAGGAGCTGCCCGATGCCACCAAGTGGGACCACACCAAGTGGTCGCCCAACTACCGCAACGACAACCGCATCGAGACGCATGAGTCCGGCACCGCTCCCTGCAAGACGGCCTGCCCCGCGCATGTCGCCGTCCAGGGTTATTTGAAGCTCGCGGCGCAGGGTCGATATGACGAGGCGCTGGCGCTCATCAAGCGTGAGAACCCACTGCCCGCCATCTGCGGCCGCGTGTGCAACCGCCGCTGTGAGGATGCCTGCACCCGCGGCCGTGTGGACGCCGCCGTGGCTATCGACGAGGTCAAGAAGTTCATCGCCCAGCGCGATCTGGATGCCGCGACCCGCTATGTTCCGCCCGTGGTGACGCCGACACGCGCCGGCGGCTTCGACCAGAAGATCGCCATTATCGGTGCCGGCCCGGCCGGCCTGTCCTGCGCTTTCTACCTGGCCGAGAAGGGCTACAAGCCCGTCGTATTCGAGAAGAACGAGCGCCCGGGCGGCATGCTCACCTACGGTATTCCCAGCTTTAAGCTGGAGAAGGATGTTATCGAGGCCGAGGTCGAAATCATTCGCCTGATGGGCGCCGAGTTCCGCTATGGCGTGGAGGTCGGTCGCGATGTGACACTCGACGAGCTGCGCGAGCAGGGCTTTAAGGCCTTCTACGTGGCTATTGGCTGCCAGGGCGGCCGCCTCGCCGGTATTCCGGGCGAGGATGCCGAGGACGTGACCGTGGCCGTCGACTTTTTGCGCGAGGTCAACAGCGGCAAGATCGACGCGCTGCCCGGCCGCACCATCGTAGTGGGCGGCGGCAACGTGGCTATCGATGTCGCGCGCAACGCCTGCCGTTTGGGTTCCGAGCACGTTGAGATGTTCTGCCTGGAGAGCGAGGCCCAGATGCCCGCCAGCGAGGAAGAGCGTCGCGAGGCCGTTGAGGACGGCGCTCACATCAGCTGCGGCTGGGGTCCCAAGGAGGTTCACCTGGACGAGTCCGGCCGTGTGTGCGGTATCACCTTCAAGCGCTGCACGCGTGTCTTTGACGACGAGGGCCGGTTTGCGCCCGAGTACGACGAGAACGATCTGCGCCGTGTCGATGCCGACCGTGTCGTCATGTCGATTGGCCAGTCCATTGTGTGGGGCGACCTGCTGGCTGGCTCCAAGGTGGAGTTTGGCCGCGGCCAGGGCGCTCTTGCCGACCCCCAGACCTATCAGACCGCTGAGCCCGACATCTTTGTGGGCGGCGATGTCTACACCGGTCCGAGCTTTGCCATCGACGCCATCGCCGCCGGTCACGAGGCCGCCGTCTCCATCCATCGCTTTGTGCAGCCGGGCTCCACGCTCACCATCGGCCGCAACCAGCGCCGCTACACCGCGCTCGACCGCGACGATGTCGTGATCGAGAGCTACGACAACGCGAGCCGCGAGGTTGCCCACGTGAACTGCGAGCGCGAGAAGGCCGCGCCGTTTAGCGAGTACGTCGAGACCTTTACCGAAGAGCAGGTGCGCGCCGAGACCGCCCGTTGCCTGGGTTGCGGTGCCTCGATCGTCGACCCCAACAAGTGCATCGGCTGCGGCCTGTGCACCACCAAGTGCGCGTTCGACGCCATCCATCTGGATCGCGACCGCCCCGAGTGCTCCACGATGGTCAAATACGAGCAAAAGCTCCCAAGCCTCGGCAAGTACGCGCTCAAGCGCGCCATCAAGATTAAATTTGGGAAGAAGTAAGAAACGCAACAAGCAGGAGAACGGCAGAAGGAATTAAAAGTGCACGAGCTCGGAATCGTTTATCACATCATTCGCGATGTTGAGAATGTGGCGCGCGCCAATGGCGTGCGTCGCGTTTCGAGCGTGACGTTGCTGCTGGGCGAGGTCTCGGGCGTCGTTCCCGACTTGCTGCTCGACGCTTGGCGCTGGGCGGCAGATAAAAAGTCCATCACCGAGGGTGCGGAGCTTATTGTGGAGCCTGTCGAGGCCGTGACGCATTGCGAGGCGTGCGGCTGCGACTACGCGACGGTCGAGCACGGCAAGACCTGCCCCCATTGCGGCAGCGGCGAGACATACCTGCTGCAGGGCCAGGAGGCCATGATCAAGCAGATCGAGACCCCCGACGAGGACCCGGCAGGCGCTGCCCCCGATGGCCCTTCCGACGCCCCCGATGCCGTCGACGCCGCCAACCCCCTCCACATCGCCTAACTTGGTCGTTGGGGACGTTCTTAAACGACTAGTCAAACAAGAACGTCCCCAACGACTAGTCGTTTAAGAACGTCCCCAATGACTACTTGCGCTAGAGCATAAGTCACGCTAATAGTCAAGTTATGTCTGTTTAAACAAAATAGCAGCAGTACAAGCGCATTCGAGCTTGCCTAAAATCGATATTAATGAACAGCCTGCTTGTATCTGTAAAATGAATGGCTTGATGAGCGACGCTTTGGCGGGTAATGAGTCGAAAAGCAGCAACGTAACCAACTTGTAACAAACCTAGACGTTTAAACAAATAAGGTTGATTTTCAATCTCAACGCAACAGCCTGAACGGCCCCCGCGTTTCCGCAGCTAGCGCAACGCGGAAATAGCTCCCGGCACCTGGCCATC
>CAVKNR010000174.1:0-3270 GCA_963657575.1 Sodaliphilus sp. | reverse complement strand
GCAACTCGCCGCGTTCCATCGCGCTGGCCTTCGACCGCTTCTTGGCGGGCAAGGAAGCCCCGGGTGCCCTCAACGAGGAGGGCGACGGCGCGGTGCGCATCATGACGGTTCACGCCTCTAAGGGTCTGGAATATCCGGTCGTGGCGGTCGCCGAGTGCTTTGGCGTGCGTAAGTCCTCGGGTGCGGCACGGATGGGTCGCGTCGAGGGAGGAGCGCAGGTCGTGGCGCTGCCGGCACGCTTCGACGGCGTTAAGCTCACCGACGGAACCTTTGTGAAGGGCGACGACGTCAAAAAGCAGTTTGAGCACGCGTTTAAGGGCAAGGGCACGTCGCTGTGGCTGCCGCCGGAGCTCATGGAGGACGTCTGTGCGACGGGCTCTCCCGCCGAGGCATTTGCCCGCCTGCGCAACGACGACCTGCAACTTTCGCTTGAGGAGCGGGCTCGTCTGCTCTATGTCGCCATGACGCGAGCGCGTGAGCTGGTCATTTTGGCGATGGACGCCGGCGTGAGCCGCGGCAAGGTGACGGCGCCGACCTTCGATGTCGAGACGGATCTGACCTACGACGTGCTGCGCCGCATCCTGCCGACCGGCAGCCTGGACATGCCGCAGCTCGATAGCGACCGTTTAGCGTTCGACAACTCCAAGCCGGGCGACTACGAGCTCATCTCGCTGGCGGACTTTACGTTTGGCGAGCAGGCGTTTGAGGCCAACGCTTCGCTGGATGTCGAGGGCAGGCTTGTTCGTGGCGATGCCGATGCCGCCGATAATGCTGCGCGCTCAACCGTTCCCGGTCCTGCCGACCCCGAGCCCGATGCGTTTGAGCTCGTGTGTCCCCAGGCGGTGGGCGTGCGCATGGGTACCTGCCCGTATCCGGCGCGCGATTCGTACAGCTACTCATCGATTGCCACGGCGCTGCATGCCGAGTCCGAGGACCGTGCCGCCGAGACGCGCGTGCCCATGGACGAGGCTGGCGATGATGCGGAGTTGGATGGTTCCGAGATGACGGATGCAGACGTGGCCGCCGTTGAGCCCGCCGGCAATCCCATGGCCTTGGGTTCGGCCTTCCACGCCGCCTGCCAGTGGCTCATCGAGATGGGTGCCGATGCGCTGCCCGCTGAGCGTGCCGATGCGCTGGCGCGCCTGTGGTGCCTGACGCCGGAGCAGCGCGAACGCTTCGACGTTGCCCTGGACCGCTGGCTCAAGTCGGCTGTTCGTGCCGACCTGCTCGCGTGGCCGTGCGTTCGCGCCGAGGTGCCGTTCTTTTCACTGGGCTGCGAGGACGAGGACATCGCTCGCTACGGTGCTTATGCCGAGGGCGCCATCGACGCTTTGGCGACGAACCCGGCGGATTCGTCATGCGCGCTGGTCATCGACTACAAGACGGGCGGCACGCCGGACGAGACGCCGGAACAGCTGCAGGAGAAGCACGCCCTGCAGGCGCGCATCTACGCTGATGTTCTGCACAAGGCGGGCTTTGAGGCCGTGACCGTCAAGTTCGTTCGCGTGGAGCAAGCGAATCCAACCATCTTCGTCGAACCCGCCGAACCTCAAGTAGTCACCTACAACCTCTAGCCACCTCAGGCTTTACGGTGCTATTTGGTTAGTTTTGCGGCTGTAAAGCCCTCAATCGTCCAAATAGCACCGCAACGCATGGGAGAGCCTGGGGCGGTACAATGACTCGAACGGTTCAAACGAATAAGGAGCCATCATGCAGCTCACCAAAACACTTAAGGTGACACCGGAGGAGCTTTTTGACGCTCTGGCGGGGTCCATCATGCAGGATATCGAGAACGCCACGGGCAAGCGTCCCAGCCGCAACAAGCTCAACGGCTATAAGTACGAGAAGCGTGCCCAGTCCGCAAAAGGCAAGGCCAAGGGCACGGCGATCAAGGTTAAGATCAAGCACTTTGACTACCCGTGCCTCTATGAGGTCCGTTTTCAGTATGCGGCGGGCATTAATACCATGCGCTATGAGGCTGCACCTGCTGGCGATGGTGCCTGCGAGCTCACCTATACCGAGGATTTTCAGGGTGTGGGTGGCAGCACGTCTGGCACGCGCGGCAAGCTCGGCCTCTTCTTCTATGAGCGCAAGCTCAAGAGCCACGCCAACCAGACGATTGATCAAATCGTCAAATACATCGAGGGTGAGCGCCGCGTAAAGGCTAATCCCGCCTTCGCCGATGATACTGCCGAAAACGCTTCGGATGTATTCCATTGATACCCTGTGCAAAAGCTTTACCGCTCTTCACATCAACTGTGAACACTTCAGGCTTCGAATCAGTAGCGAGCGGCCCGACAAAAATAGTTGTTGGTAGTGCCAAATGAATAAGAATGCCACTACGCAACTGCACGTCTATTCCGCCTTTTTCGTTCTCACGGGATTTGTTTTAAACCGGGGAGTGTTTCTACTTTTCCTTGCGGAGAAAGGAATGTCTGTCACGGAAATCGCGCTTTATCAAGCCCTGTTCAACATAGCAACGGTCGTCCTCGAGCTGCCAACAGGGCTGATAGGCGATTTCTTTGGAAAGAAGTTTTCGATTCAAGTGGGCGTGCTGCTGCTTTTCTTCCATACCGCCGGCATGCTGTTGCTCTCAGGCCCCTTTCTTGTCGTGCTTTCCCTTGTTGAGGCACTCGCCTACTCCCTTCAATCGGGATCCGAACAAGCACTTTTATATGAAATTGCCCGAAATGCCGGTCAAGGAGAGCACTTCCTCACCATCAACGCTCGGCTGCTTGCCGCGCAATCAATCGCTACGGGAATGGCAATCGTGCTCGGATCTTTCATTGCCCAAGTATCTTGGAGTGCCCTCTACGTATGTGTCTCCGTTTTCTATCTCCTGCAGCTTTTCCTTCTGTATCCCATTGAGAGGACGGAAACGACCCGTTCTGAAAGATCAGAAAAGGGGAGGTTTGACGCAGCCAAGATGTTCAGGCGCGAGACCTGGTGCGTTGGAGAATCCGCTTTTGCGGTATTGCTTCTCCTAATCGGCACAAGCATGCTCGACGGATTCTACGGGAGTTATTACAACTTGAATCAGTTGGTATTCGACGCATTTGATGCTCCCGTCTCCATAATAGGAATCTTTTTCGGTGCATCCTATGCAGTAAATGCGACGGCCTACATTGCAGCAGATTTCTTCTCATCGCGTTTCGGGAAAAGAAATACCATGCGCGGCTCGATGCTAATTGAGGCTGGCCTTTTCATGATTCTTCCGTGGTTCGCTTCAAATCCGCTGTGTTTGTTTGGCCTTAGCATGGTGCTTTGTTT
>CAVKNR010000173.1:0-3287 GCA_963657575.1 Sodaliphilus sp. | reverse complement strand
GGCAACCTGCACCTGGGCATCGACGTGGGCTCCACCACCGTTAAGCTCGCCGTGCTCAACGACGACAACCAGATCGTCTACGCCAAGTACCAGCGCCACCACACCGATGTCCGTGCCTGTGCCCGCGACCTGTTCGAGGGCGCTGCGACCGTGCTGCCGACGGCCCAAATGACCTGCGCCATTACCGGCTCGGGCGGCCTGCTGCTGTCCCAGTGGCTCGACCTGGAGTTTGTCCAGGAGGTCATCGCCAGCAAGCGTGCCGTCGAGACCCTTATCCCGGCCACCGATGTCGCCATCGAGCTGGGCGGCGAGGACGCCAAGATCATCTACTTCGACAACGGCATCGAGCAGCGCATGAACGGCACCTGCGCCGGCGGCACGGGCGCGTTCATCGACCAGATGGCAACCCTGCTGCACACCGACGCGAGCGGCCTCAACGAGCTCGCGGCCAACGCCACTACCATCTATCCCATCGCCAGCCGCTGCGGCGTTTTTGCCAAGACCGACGTGCAGCCGCTGCTCAACGAGGGCGCCCGCCCCGAGGACGTGGCCGCCTCCATCTTCCAGGCCGTCGTGACCCAGACCATCTCGGGCCTGGCGTGCGGCCGTCCCATCCGCGGCAACGTCGCCTTCCTGGGCGGCCCGCTGCAGTATCTCTCCGAGCTGCGCCATCGCTTCTACCTCACGCTCAACCTGGACGAGGAGCACCGCATTGTGCCCCAAAACGCCCACCTGTTTGTGGCGAGCGGCGCCGCCATGGCGCATGAGTCCAACAAGCTCAGCACGTTCCCGCAGCTCATCGAGGCTATCGATGCCCTGGGTGACACACAGGGTGCCGAGGTCGAGCGCCTGGATCCGCTCTTTGCCACCGACGAGGACTTCGCCGAGTTCAAAACCCGCCACGACCAGGAAGTCGTCCCCAAGGGCAAACTCGAAGGCTACACCGGCCGCGTGTTCATCGGCATCGACGCCGGTTCCACCACCATGAAGGCCGCGCTCGTGGGCGAGGACGGTCAGCTGCTGCACACCTGGTACGGCAACAACAACGGCGACATCCTGGGCACGGCCAAGGTCATCATGGCCGATTTCTACAACCACATTCCCGCCGGTTGCACCATCGGCCACGTGACTACTACGGGCTACGGCGAGGCGCTGCTCATCGAGGCCCTCAAGGCCGACTCCGGCGAGATCGAGACCGTCGCGCATCTGCGCGGCGCCAAGGCGTTCCTGCCCGGCGTCGAGTTTATCCTGGATATCGGCGGCCAGGACATGAAGTGCCTGCGCGTCAAGGACGGCGTCATCGAGCACATCATGCTCAACGAGGCCTGCTCGTCGGGTTGCGGCAGCTTTATCGAGAGCTTCGCCGTCTCTATGAACATGGACGTGCGCGCGTTCGCCGATGCCGCCATCCATGCCAAGGCCCCCGTCGACCTGGGTAGCCGCTGCACGGTCTTTATGAACTCGCGCGTCAAGCAGGCGCAAAAAGAAGGCGCCACAGTGGGCGACATCGCGGCCGGCCTGTCCTATTCCGTCATCAAGAATGCCCTGTTCAAGGTTATTAAGCTGCGCGATCCCAAGGAGATCGGCAGCCAGGTGATCGTTCAGGGCGGCACTTTTATGTCCGATGCCACGCTGCGTGCGTTTGAGCAGCTCACCGGCGTTCACGCCGTGCGCCCCGACATCGCCGGCTGCATGGGTGCCTACGGTGCTGCCCTGCTCGCCCGCGATCGCGCCGGCGCCGATGGCACTTCGACCATCCTTTCGGCCGAGGACATCGCGCACCTCACCGTGACGCAAAAGCATGTCCGCTGCGGCCGTTGCTCCAACAACTGCCAGCTTACCGTCAACGACTTTGGCGGCGGCAGGCGCTTCATTACCGGTAACCGCTGCGAGAAGGGTGCCGGCCACAAAAAGCAAAAGACCGAGGCCCCCAACCTCTTCAAAAAGAAAAACGAGCTGCTCTTTAACCGCGAGGTCCTGAGTCCCGACGAGGCCCCGCGCGGCACCGTGGGTATCCCGCGTGCACTCAACATGTACGAGAACTACCCCTTCTGGCACGCGTTCTTTACGCGCCTGGGCTTTAGCGTGCAGCTGTCCGACCAGTCGAGCAAAAAGACCTACCAGGCGGGCATCGAGTCCATGCCGTCCGAGAGCGTGTGCTATCCGGCCAAGATGAGCCACGGCCATGTGATGAACCTTATCGACCGCGATGTCGACTTCATTTGGATGCCGTGCGTGCGCTGGGAGCGCAAGGAGGATCCGACGGCTGGCAACTGCTATAACTGCCCCATCGTCATGAGCTACCCCACGGCGTTGGCACTCAATATTGACGAGATCCGCGAGCAGAACATCGAGTTCCTGTACCCGTTTGTGCCGTATCACGATAAGACCGAGCTCAAGCGCCGTCTGTACCAGGTGCTCGCCGTCGACCGTGTGGCCGATGCTGAGGCCGGTCGCGGTCGCGTGCGTGGACCCAAGATCACGCGCTCCGAGGTCGATGCCGCCGTCAACGCTGCCTTTGAGGCCGATGCGCGTTTCCACGAGGACATCCAGACCATGGGCGAGGAGGCCCTCAAGTGGGTCGAGGACCACGGCGGCCACGGCATTGTGCTCGCCGGCCGTCCCTACCATAACGATCCCGAGATCAACCATGCTCTGCCCGAGCTTATCTCGAGCTTTGGCTTTGCGGTCTTTACCGAGGATTCGCTTGCACACCTGGTAAAGCCCGAGCGTCCGATTCGCGTCGTCGACCAGTGGATGTACCACAGCCGCCTGTACGCCGTCGCCCGTTTTGTGACGATGCGCAACGACCTGGACCTGATTCAGCTCAACTCTTTCGGCTGCGGTCTGGACGCTCTGACTACCGACCAGGTGCAGGAGATCCTGGAGGCCAGCGGCAAGATCTACACCGTGCTCAAGATCGACGAGGTGTCCAATCTGGGCGCCGCGCGCATCCGCATCCGCTCGCTCATGGCCGCGCTCAAGGACCAGGAGGCCGAGCGCCTGGCAGAGGCCATGGCCGCGGGCGAGGCCTACGAGCAGGGCGATGCCGCGCCGGTGGCGCCCTCCACGGACGCTCCCGCGTTCGCGAGCCGCAAGTACACGTTTGAGGCTCAGCGCGAGAGCGCTTCGACCGCGTGGCCCAAGGTGCCCTTTACCGAGCAGATGCGCGAGGAAGGCTACACCATCCTGTGCCCGCAGATGGCGCCGATCCACTTTGACCTGGTCAAAGAGGTGTTCCGCGGTGCCGGCTACAACTTGGAGCTGCTGCCCTCGACCGATCACGA
>CAVKNR010000172.1:0-3296 GCA_963657575.1 Sodaliphilus sp. | reverse complement strand
CAGGAAAATTCTCGCCCGGCATCCGGTCTCCTTTCATAGGTAACATATCATCGTGTTAGTTTACCACATGCCACCAGGCATTAAAAAACGTCACGAAAAGCGATGTTTGAGCGCCTTGACCACATTGGGCGGAACAAAATTAGAGACGTCGCTACCGAGCGAGGCAATCTGGCGAACCACCGAGCTCGAGATATAGCCGTACTGCGGCGCACTCATGACAAAGATGGACTCCAGCTCGCTATCCAGGCGGTAGTTGAGGTCGGCCTGCTGCAGCTCGTACTCAAAGTCGGTCATGGCACGCAGGCCCTTGACCACCGCTCCTGCTCCCTGTTCGCGGGCAAAATCGACCAAGAGGCCGGTGAAGGGCAGCACCTCGACGCCGTCAATATCACCGAGCGCTTCACGGGCCAGCGCCACGCGCTCGTCGAGCATAAACGTGGTGCCGACGCCGTTTTTGCCCTGCGACTCGGCAACGGCCACGATCACGCTGGGAAAGATGCGGCGGGCGCGGCGGATGACGTCGATATGGCCAAACGTGATGGGATCGAAGGTACCCGGGACGATTACGCGGTTAATGGTGTCACTCATGGGCGTCCTCCAAAGGCGCATCCTCGTCATGGTCGCTGTCGTCGGCATTGTCGGCCCCGTTCGTGGCCGACCAGTGCAGCAAGTCAACCGAAGTTATGCCGTAGCGCTTCTCGCGCACGGTCTCAAAACCGGTCGGGTGAGCGCCCGTATCGGCCGCGGCGTGCTCAAAGAGCGCGTAGGCGCCCGGCGCCACCAAGCCTTGCTGAGCTAGGTTTTGCAGCAGCTCCTCGACCGGCTCGGCACCAAAAGCATAGGGTGGGTCGAGCAGGACCAGGTCAAAGGGACCGCCCGGCACGCGGCCGCGCGAGGCGCTTGCCAGCACGTCGCCGCCCACCACGCGCCAACGCGCACGGTCACGGCAGAGCGACTCGATATTCTTGGAAATCAGACGAGCAGCGTTGCGATCGATCTCGAACGTGGTGAGCGAGCGGGCACCACGCGAGAGCATCTCGATGCCCAAGGCGCCGGAGCCGCCAAAGGCATCCAGCACGCGGACCTCGTCCAGATCGAAGTCGAATGCCGACATGACCATAGATGCGCACGCCTCGCGCACGCGATCGGTCGTGGGGCGGGTGACATCGCGACCACGGGGCTCCTCGATCTTACGACCGCGCCATTCACCGCCGATGATTCTCATCCTCCGCTGACCTCCTTAAAGATGTGTCGATACCGCGTGGCGACTGCATCGCGCAAGGGACGCGTCGCCACGGAGTCAAGATTGCAAGCATACCGCAAGAGCTCGACCGCGTCCAAATGGGCCCACTCGATCAATTCCTCGTCGGTATCGAGGTCAACAAAGCGCAAGGTCACGCCGCCATGCTGGCGGTAACCCAGGATTTCACCCTCGTGGCGCAAACGCAGGTCCATCTGGGCGAGCGTAAAGCCGTCCGAGGTCTTCTCGAGCGACTGGAGGCGGTCTTGTGCCGCCGACGCGCCGCCGTTGCCCTTGGAATGCGTCATGACCAGGCACGTTCCCGACACGCTGCCGCGGCCTACGCGCCCGCGCAGCTGGTGCAAGGCCGCCAAACCAAAGCGCTCGCCATTCTCGATGACCATGACGGTGGCGTTGGGCACGTCAACGCCCACCTCGACCACCGTGGTCGAGACGAGCACATCAATCTCGCCACGCTTAAAGGCATCGATGACCCGGTCCTTCTCCCCCGCCGGCATACGGCCATGAAGACGCTCGATGGTAAGCCCCGGTAATGCCAGACGAAGGCGTTCAAGCTCGGTCACCGTGTCATGCAGCGGCACGGGTACGGTCACGCGGCCTTCGTCGTCGCGAGCGATGCCGGGTACGTCTTCGAGTTCATCGGCCGAATCGCTCGGCTCCACGAGCGGACAGATAACATAGGCTTGCTGCCCCTTTTCGTGCGCCTCGCGAATGGCGCCATAGGCCAGGTCGCGACTCGACTCGGTGAGGACGCGCGTCGTCACGCCGGCACCCGGAACGGGACGATGGCGGATGATGCTCGTATCCAGGTCGCCGTACACCGAAAGCGCCAGCGTGCGCGGGATCGGTGTGGCAGTCATGACCAGCAAGTCGGCACCCGGGCCTTTTGCGCGTAGGGCGTTACGCTGGCCCACGCCAAAGCGGTGCTGCTCGTCGATCACCACAAGCGACAAATGCTTGAACGTGACGTTCTCCGAAAGCACCGCATGGGTACCAAAGAGCACGTCGAGCTCGCCAGACTGGAGCCGCGAATGAATCTGTTCACGCTCGGCCGCTGACGTGGCGCCCGTCAGGAGCGCCCAGGTCATGCCGGCCTGTGAGAGCAAGGGGCCGGTCTTGTCGGCATATTGACGCGCCAGCACGCCCGTGGGCGCCATAACGCACGCCTGGGTGCCGCTATCGGCCGCAACCGCCAACGCGCAGGCGGCAACGGCGGTCTTACCGGTACCGACGTCGCCCAGCAGCAGGCGGTTCATCACGCGACCGCCATCGCACATATCATGCAGAATGTCTTGAAATGCAGCCTCCTGCTCATCGCTCAGCGAAAACGGCAGGGCCTGTTTAAGCGCAGCCAAATGCTCGCCCGCGGCATGCGCATAAGGCACCACATCAACCATACCGCCATCGTTGCGCAGGCGCAACGCGAGTTGCAAGCAGAGACACTCCTCGTAGGCAAGACGCCGGCGCGCGATGTCGCGCTCGGCCATGCTCGAGGGAAAGTGGATCGAGCGCAGCGCACGGGCATTGCTCATGAGCTTCCGCTTTGCGCGCAGCGGCGCGGGAATGGGATCAAACGGATTGGCGACCACTTCAAGCGCACCGCTCACGATACGGCGCATCCATGCCTGACTCACACCGTCACTTACGTAGTGGACCGGCAAAATGGTACCCGCGGCGCGCCCGTCCTCGAGCTTTTCAAAGTGGGGCGAGGCCATCTGCTTAAAGCCGTAGGCAAACTCGACCTTGCCCATCACGGCCAGGCGGTCGCCCTGTTTAAGCTGTTGGGCAATCCAAGGCTGACGGAAAAAGGCGACTTGCAGCACGCCCGTCTCGTCCACGAGCGAGACCTCAGTCACCTGCATACGCGGACGGGGCTGCTTTTGGACAATACGATCGACCGCGGCGATGATGGTGCACACGGTACCGATGGGCGCCATCTCGATGGACCACGAGCGAGTGAAGTCCAGGTAGCGATGAGGAATATGGAGAAGGAGGTCCCCCACCGTCCGAATTCCCAGACGGCGAAGGGCCTCCT
>CAVKNR010000171.1:0-3298 GCA_963657575.1 Sodaliphilus sp. | reverse complement strand
GGTCGCGCTCCTCTTGGCTAATGCCCTTGAGTGTCTTGTCGATGAGCTTAAGCAGCTTGTCCGAGCCCTTGCGGCAACCGACATTTGCCGCGACCTCCTGCTTAAAGCCCTCGCCCTCGGCAAAATGGATGGGGACGATACCGGGATTTTGGGCCATATAGCCCTTCTCATTCTCGGTGTTGTAGGTCACGGCGTCGCACGTGCCCTGCAGCAGGTTCGAAAACACCGTGGGAACCGAATCGACCGGGTTCTTGTGCACAACGCCCGGAATCTCGTCGATGACGGTATCGAGCATGGTGTCCTTTTGGCCGAGCACCGTAGCGCCGCTAAAGTCGCTGAGCTTGGTCGCGTTTTGGTAGGGCGAGCCCTCTTTTACGAACAGGCCAAAGTAGCCGATAAAGTACGGATCGGAGAAGCCAACAGACTCCTCGCGCTCGGGCGTGGCGCTCATGCCGGCGATGATGAGGTCGATCTGGCCGTTGTTGAGCGAATCGATAAGACCCGAGAAGCTCTGCTTGACGGCAACGGGCTCGCCACCGAGGGCTTTGCAGACGATCTTGGCGATCTGCACGTCGTAGCCATCGGCATAGGCACCCTGCACGTTGTCGATGGGGATGGTGTATTCACTGGCTTCGGAAACCTGCCAGTTGTACGGGGCGTAGGCCGCCTCCATGCCGATGCGGATCTTATCCTTGCCGATCACGGAATCGGACAGGTCGTCGCGACCGCCGCCCGTCGTGGGCTGAACCACCTTGAGCGTGGACGGGCGCTGACAGCCGGCGAGCGCGCCGGCGACGACGGAAGCGCTCGCAGCGAGAGCGCTACCCAAAAAGATGCGACGGCTGCATACCGGCTGGGTCTGCGCATCGCACTGTTGGGGAGAATGCATAATCTGCCTTCCCTGTTGAATCGTATGCTGACGACTTAACAGGATACCGCTCAGCGCTACCTCCAGCAAATGCATATATAAATGCATATATGCAAGTTTACGAACTGAAAACGATTGGTAGTCGCTGGGGACGTTCTTAAACGACTAGTCAAACAAGAACGTCCCCAGCGACTAGGCATGAAAAAGGCAAGGCATAGACCTTCTGGTCATACCTTGCCTTTTGAATGACAAATTGTCGCTCTGGGTGGCGCGCAGCGTCGACCGGCCCGCCGTTCGTCAGAACGGCGGAACCTCTAGAGCAAAGTGACGCTAAAGCTGCGGACGTCCGTCTCGCCCGGCGCCAGCGTAATGGTGTTGGCCTTGTGCTCAAAAACGTCGTCCTCGGTGTCCATGGTGGTGTGACCGGTCCAAGGCTCGAGTGCCACAAACGGAGCGTCGTTGGCGGCAGACCACACGCCAATGTACTTAAAGCCCTCAAAGTCGATCTTGACGCCGTGGCCCGACTTGCGGCCGCGCAGCGTGAGCGTGGAGCCCGGGGTATCGGTGAACATGATGGCGTCGTTATCGAAGCTGCGGTGCGTGATGGGCAGCACGTCCGAGTTATCGGGAGCCTTGTAGCTACCCTCGAACGTCATGAGGCCATCGGGCGTGATGATGGGAGCCTCGTTGGTCCAAGCCTCGGTAAACGCCAGCTCGTAATCCTCGAATGCCTCGTCCTCGGCACCGGGAGCGGGCACGTTAAATGCGGGGTGGCCGCCCACCGAGAACGGCAGGTCCACGTCGCCGGTGTTGGTGACGGCAAAGGTCTGCGTGAGGGTGGCGTCGCCGGTCAGGGCATAGGTCATGTTGAGCTTAAAGTGGAACGGAAAGGCCTTGAGCGACTCGGGCGTGTCGGTGATCTCGTAAGTTACCGAGGAGCCGTCCTCCGAAACCTCGACCAGCTTGTGCTCGACAATGCGCGCGAGTCCGTGGCGCGGCATCTCGCAGGTGCCGGCCGCAGACGTTGCCGTGTTGTTGCGCAGCGAGCCCACAATAGGGAACAGGATGGGCGCGTGCTTGCCCCAAAAGGCCGGGTCGCCCTGCCACAGATACTCGTTACCGTTGAGGGCAAGGCTCGTGAGCTGGGCGCCCATGGAATCGATGGCCGCGGTGAGGCCGCCGCGCTTGATGATAGTGACGGTAGACATGCTACTTCCTCCAAAAGTAAACAATAGTGTCGAGGGCTATTGTCCCACTCTTGGCGGCGGGACGGCAGGCGATTATTGAGTAGCCATAGCGGAATGAGTGGCGGGCGCCTACTGGGTATCCACGTAAAGGTCGAACCCGCCCTGCGGTGTAGTGTCGACCGTGTCGAGCGCCTGTGAGTTAAAGCTCACGGGGACCATGCGCTTTGAGGCACGGAAGCGCGTACCGTCGGTGGCGACGGGCGGTTCATCGACGGTGAGCTCGTAGTCGCCGGGCTTAAGTTCGATGCCGTCACCAGCGGAATTGACGTATTGATACTCGTCAATCGTCTGCCCTTTGAGCGTGCGCCCCACAATGTGAATGAGCATTTGGCTGTCGCCGCGCGCGGTGTCCCACGTCGCGCCGTCCTTGACCTCGACCGACACATGTACCGAGCGCGTGCGGCCGAGCGATTGCTCGATAGACATCTCGACCTTGGCGGCGTCTTTTCGCTGTTGCTCAACATGGCTCCAGACGTTTCCAATTACCGAGCATGCGATAACGCCGGCCATGAAGGCGATAAGGATGGGGCCGAGCGGCGAGCGACGTCCCGCATCTTCCTCGCGAGACAGATTGGGGCGACGTGTGGGTGCGGGCGCCTGAGCGCCCTGCGAGGGCACGTCGAGAATGCTGAAGGATGCCGTGCTGTCGGGATCGATGGTGTGACGCGGCTGCGGGGTCTTTGCCGGCGAGATCGACATGTCGGCTGGCTCGCCGAGCGTGGCCGTAGCGTCGGCCTTGGCCTCGTCTGCCTCGGCCTGGGCCCAAGCTTGTTCGAAGGTCAGGGGCTCGACGGGGTCGAGGGCGGCGTCCGAGTCGACGGCGACGTCGTTGCCGGTCCCGTCCTCGTCGCTCGACACGTCACGCGGCGTGGGCTCGTCCCATTCCTCGTCCGGAGCCTCACCCTCGCTATACCACCATTCAAAGTTATCGATATCCATACGGGGCGCCCCTTAGGCCTCGCAAATAAACACTCGCTAGTCTTATACCCCCAGACGGCACCGAAGCTCACCCGCGCCGGACACGAAAACCGTCACAACATTCGACGCTTTTCCTCGATTTCGAGATTTTCGCCGAATGTTGTGACGGTTTGGGCGACCGGCCGGCAGCGCAATGTGACAAAGAGACTGTCCCTTTGTCACATTCTGTTAGAGTTGCAGGGATTGAATCCCGCTTATTCATGCG
>CAVKNR010000170.1:0-3299 GCA_963657575.1 Sodaliphilus sp. | reverse complement strand
ACACCGAACTTACTGCCATCGGCCGTATTCACGATGCCGATCGGGCGCTCGCCGCTATCGCGATGGTCAAGAACGCTGGGCTTGACGTGTCGTGCGACCTTATGTGTGGACTTCCCGGGCAGACCGCAGTGAGTTGGAAGCGCACGCTCGATGGCGTGCTGGCGGCGGCTCCGCATCATGTGTCGGTTTACCCGCTCACGCTCGAGGAGGGGACGCCCCTCTATCGCATGGCGTGCCGCGACGAGTCGCTCGAGCCTGATGAGGATTTTCAAGCTTCGTGCATGGACGTGGCACGCGAGCTCCTGGGTGCCGCTGGCTATCACCCGTATGAGGTGGCGAGCTACGCGCTCGACGGCCATGAGTGCGCCCATAACATTGCCTACTGGACCGGCCAGGGCTATTTGGGCCTGGGTCGCTCTGCCGCCGGTATGCTCGACGCCGAGGATTTTGATCGCTTGGCCGGGCTGTTTCCCGGCGTGTCTGCTCGCGGCGATGCGTACCGCGTGCGACTGGTGCAACGTGACGATGCCGCGACGGCGTTCGAGGCCGAGTATCTGTCGCAGCGTGAGGCTGCGGCTGAAGACCTGATGCTCGCTTGTCGCATGACGCGTGGTATTGCGTCCGACCTGTTGGTTCGTACGGCTTGCGTCATCCCAACGGGCGAGCTGACAGCTGCTTGCGATCGCGCGCTCGAGTTGGGCCTTGCCACCTGGGTGCCCGAGACGCTCGGGGTCCATGAGGGACCCTTCACTTCGGCAGACGTCCTCGCGGGCCATGTTCGAGCTCGTCTGGCGCCGACACACCTGGGCTGGCTCGATGGAAATGTTCTGTTCGAGCTGTTTTGGGATCTAGCCTAGGCCGCTCGGGTAGAATTACCGGAATATATACGCTGCTGTGAGCAGGAGGTTGCCGCGCATGGCGACGATGAACGAAAAAGATTACTACGAGATTCTGGGTGTCTCCAAGGACGCCACCTCGCGTGATATTCAAAAGGCCTTCCAGCAAAAGGCCCGCAAGCTCCATCCGGACGTCAACAAAGAGCCGGATGCCGAGGAAAAGTTTAAAGAGGTTTCCGAGGCCTACGCCGTGCTTTCGGACGAGCAGAAGCGTTCGCGCTACGACGCCATGCGTTCGGGCAACCCCTTCGCCGGCGCTCCTACGGCTTCGCCCTATGGTGGCGGCTACGCCGGTAGCGCGGGTTATGGCAATCCCTTTGAGGGCGGCTTTCCTTTTGGCGGCGCTTGGGGCCAGCAGCGTCGTGGGCAGGCTGCCTATAATCCCGAGAACGGCGCCAACGTGGTCGTCGATATCAAACTCGACGCCAAGGAGGCCAAGGGCGGTACCCGCAAGACCGTTCGCTACACGCGCTTCGATACCTGTAACAACTGCGGCGGTTCGGGTTCTGTCTCCTCCGAGCATGCACATACCTGCCCGAGCTGCGGTGGCCGCGGCCACATCGACGTTGACCTGTCCTTCCTGTTTGGTGCGGGCACGTTCCAGTCGGTCTGCCCCGAGTGCGGCGGTTCCGGTAAGGTCGTGGCCGACCCCTGCCCTGATTGCGGTGGCAGCGGTCGTACTCGCGTAACCTCCGAGCAGACGATTGAGTTTCCTGCCGGCACGCACGATGGCGACGAGGTCCGCATTAGCGGCATGGGTCATGCTGGCACCAACGGTGCCGCGGGCGGCGACCTGGTCGGCCGCGCCCATGTTGAGGCCGAGCGCTTGGAAGGCAAAGCTCGTACCGGTTTTTACCTGATGGGCATCGTGGCACCGTTTTTGGTACTCTCGGCCATCTCGGGCGTGTTCTCGGCCTTTGCCGTGATGTGCTTTATTCCGTTTACCATGGGCCTGTTCATGGTGCTTTCGGACGGTGTGCTTCATCGCAGTCTGCTGTGGTGGAAGCGCGGCGCGATGCAGTTTGCCAACGGTTTTGCCAACGGCTTCATGTTCGCGCTCGTGTCGGTTTGGTTCGCGAGCTGCTCGCAACGGGCCATGCTTTCGCCGTATCAAATGCAATAACATCAAACCCTCTGTTTGCGGTCGGCCCAGCTTGGGTATAGGACGCACTGTGACAATAATGAAAGTCGGAAGGATTCGGTCGTGTCGGAAAATAGGGATTACTACGAGGTACTTGGCGTCGACAAGGATGCCGACGCGCGGACGATTAAGCGCGCGTTTCTAAAGAAGGCCCGTACCGTACACCCGGATGTTTCGGACGACCCCGAGGCCGAGGCCAAGTTCAAGGAACTCAACGAGGCCTATTCCGTTCTTTTCGACGAGCAGAAGCGTGCTAACTACGACCGTTACGGCACCGCCGACGGCCCTGGTGGTTCGGGCTACGTCGATATCAACGATATCTTTGGTGGCATGGGCATGGACGACTTGTTCTCGTCGTTCTTTGGCGGCGGTGCCGGCGGTGGCGCCCGCAGCCGTCGTGAGCGTCGTCGCGGACGTGACATGGCCATCTCGCTTTCGGTGACGCTCGAGGAGGCAGCGCTCGGCTGCAAAAAGACGATCAGCTATGACCGCCTTGCTCCCTGCGAGGATTGCAACGGTACGGGCAAGGCTGACGGTGCGACCGAAAAACAGTGCAGCCGCTGCCACGGCACGGGCTATGTCACCACGGTCCAGCGCTCTTTTTTGGGCCAGGTCCAGTCCTCTTCGCCTTGCCCCGACTGCCACGGCGAGGGCACGCTCATCGATCATCCCTGCGAGACCTGTGACGGCCAGGGCCGCACGCCTTCGCACGAAAAGATCGACATCGATATTCCCGCCGGCGTTTCGACCGGTCGCCAGCTGCGTGTGAGCGGCTTTGGCGAGGCCGGCCTTCGCGGCGAGCCTTCGGGCGACCTGATTGTCAACGTGCGCGTTGCCGACCATGAGCGCTTTAAGCGCAACGGTGACGACCTGTACCTGGTGAGCGATATCTCGATTGCGCAGGCTGCGCTCGGCTGCGAGATCGAGGTCGAGGGCATTATGCCCGACGAGGTCGTTAAGGTGACGGTTCCCGCCGGCGCCCAGTACGGCGACACCGTGAGCGTCAATAATTACGGCATGCCGCGCATTGGCGGTGGCGGTTCGCGTGGCCGCCTGATCGTGCAACTGCGCGTGGTCGTTCCCACCAATCTTTCCAATAAGCAACGCGAACTGCTCCGTGCTTTTGCCGATGAGATGGGCGATGACGTCGCTTCTGGTAAGAAGTCGGTGACCGACCGTATCAAGAGTGCCCTCGACGATATCCTCGATTAAGGAGCCCGCGTGCTCGCACCCCATATTTCCGTCGTCAACCTCGGCTGCCG
>CAVKNR010000169.1:0-3310 GCA_963657575.1 Sodaliphilus sp. | reverse complement strand
ACGGTCACGGGCACGTGCGCCGCGCCCACCGTGGCCTCGACGATCTTCTCCGCCAGGTCGGGCGTGCGCATGAGCGCCGAGCCCTCGCCCTTGGTGACAACCTTGCGGGCAGGACAGGCCATGTTGATATCGATGAGCGACAGGCGATCGCCCACACGCTCCTCGACGGCGGCGACTGCACTCGCAAACTGATCGGGCTTGGAGCCAAAGAGCTGCACGCAAATCTGCTGCTCCTCGTCGGCCGGTAGCACCAGGCGCCAGGTCTTGTTGCTGGCATAGGCAAGGCCCGCCACGCTCACCATCTCGCTGTAGGCAAGGTTGGCACCGCGGCGACGACACATGATGCGGTAGGCAGGGTCGGTCACGCCCGCCATGGGAGCCATAAGGAACGGCTGCTCGGCATAGGCACCCAGCAGCCGCTTGCTATATTCAGAAAGCGCCATGGACCTACTCGTCCACCTTGAGGATCGCCATAAAGGCCTCCTGAGGGACCTCGACCGAGCCGATGGCCTTCATGCGCTTCTTGCCCTCTTTCTGCTTCTCGAGCAGCTTGCGCTTACGCGAGATATCGCCGCCGTAGCACTTAGCAAGAACGTCCTTGCGACGCGCTTTGACGGTAGAACGGGCGATGATCTTGTTGCCGATAGCGCCCTGGATGGGCACCTCAAACAGCTGACGCGGAATAATCTCCTTGAGCTTGTCGCATAGGCCGCGGGCAAGACCGTAGGCCTTGTCCTTGTGGACGATAAACGACAGCGCGTCCACCTCGTCGCCCGAAAGCAAGATATCGAGCTTAACGAGCTCGGAGGGACGGTACTCGTTGAACTCGTAGTCCAACGAAGCGTAACCCTTGGTGCGGCTCTTGAGCTGGTCAAAGAAGTCCAAGATGAGCTCGGCGAGCGGCATATCGAAGCGCATCTCGACCGACTTGCTCGTGAGATGGATCATGTCGGTAGTAATGCCGCGGTGCTCGATAGCGAGCTGCATAACGGCACCCGTATACTCGGGCGGGCAGATAATCTTGGCCTTGAGGTAGGGCTCCTCAATGCGCTCGATTCGCGTAGCATCGGGCAGATCCTGCGGGCTGCGGACATCAATCATCTCGCCGTCAGTCTTGTAGACGTGATAGTCGACCGATGGACTCGTGGCAATGAGGTCAAGATTGAACTCGCGCTCCAGGCGTTCCTTGACGACTTCCATGTGCAGCAGGCCCAGGAAGCCCACGCGGAAGCCAAAACCGAGCGCCACCGAGGTCTCGGGCTCCCACACCAACGACGGGTCGTTGACGTGCAGCTTATCGAGCGCGTCACGCAGGTTCTCGTAGTCCTTGTTATCGATCGGGAACAGGCCCGTATAGACCATGGGCTTGGCCTCGCGGTAGCCGGGAAGCGGCTCGGGGCAGGGATTCGACGCCCACGTGAGGGTATCGCCCACGCGAACGGCCTCGGGGTCCTTCAGGCCCGTGACCACGTATCCGACCTCGCCGACCGTCAGCGCGTCAACCGGGGTCTCGGCGGGACGCTTGACGCCCACGCCATCGACCAAAAAGTCGCCCTTTGCCTGCATCATGCGCAAGGTATCGCCCTTTTTGATGGAGCCGTCAAAGATGCGCACCGTGGCGACGACGCCACGATACTCGTCGAAGTATGAATCCAGAATGAGTGCCTTGAGCGGCGCGTTCGCATCGCCCTTGGGCGGAGAGATCAGAAAGACAATGGACTCCAGCAGATCGTGGATGCCCTCGCCGGTCTTGCCCGAGACACACACGGCATCATCGGCAGGGATCGCCAGGTCATCCTCGATCTCGGTCTTAACCTCATCGGGATGGGCCGAGGGCAGGTCGATCTTGTTGATGGCCGGCACAATGTCCAGATTGGCGTTCATGGCGAGCGTCGCGTTAGAGACGGTCTGCGCCTCGACGCCCTGCGTGGCGTCGACAACGAGCACCGCGCCCTCACAGGCTGCCAGCGAGCGCGAGACCTCATAGGTAAAGTCCACGTGGCCCGGCGTATCGATCAAATTGAACTGATACGTCTCGCCATCGTCGGCGTCATAAGACACGCGAACGGCATTGGACTTGATCGTGATGCCGCGCTCGCGCTCGATATCCATGGTGTCGAGCAGCTGCGACTCCATGTCGCGCTCGTCGACGGTATGGGTGAGCTCGAGAATGCGGTCACTGATCGTGGACTTGCCATGGTCGATGTGCGCAACAATCGAGAAGTTGCGGATGTGGGAAATGTCAATTGAAGTATTCATGCGGACTATCTTACCCGAGCGGTACAAAAAATGGAGCCTGTTCCATAAAACAGGCTCCATTTATGCGCGTAATCTGTGTGGTGTGAAATTTACAACTTAAGCGTTGATGCTGTTCACGAGCTTGGCAAGACCGGACTTGCGGTTGGAAGCCTGGTTCTTGTGGATAACATGCTTGGCGGCAGCCATGTCGAGACGCTTGGTGACGGTCTTGAGGGCAGCCTGGGCCTTCTCGGCGTCGCCCTCGGCGACGGCGGACTGGACGTGCTTGGTCAGCGTCTTGAGCTCGGACTTGACAGCCTTGTTACGCATGCGAGCTGCCTCATTGGTGCGGATACGCTTCTTCTGAGACTTGATGTTTGCCACTTCTGGAGTTCCTTTCGAGTTCCTTGCAAAAAATGTATGACACCTCTGAGACACGGTGAGGTCATGCAAGCGCCTACTATAGCACGCTCCCCCTCAAAGGGATAGAACGAATTTGTCAAATAAGCAGGTATCATCACGATTTTCTCAAGATGTTCGTAATCCAGAGCAAAAGCGCGGTCTCAGAATCGGCCGAACCCTTGAGCGCGAGCTCCACATCAACGGCACCCTCGAGCGCTGCGACGAGCTCTGCCATCGAAAAGCGACGTGCCCAGGTCAGGTGATTCTTGACCTGCCAGGACTGGAGCTTGAGCGTTGCGGCCAGCTCACGACCCTGTCCGCGCGCATCGAGCGCCTTGGCGACGATAAGCTCGCGGATGCGGCCGCACAGCAACGTGTAAGTCCACACGTAGCTCTTGGCGGGCAATAGATTGAAAAGCTCAAGCGAGCGTCGCATGTCACGGGCCGAGACCGCATTGAGAAAGTCCCAGGGCTGGACCTCGGCCGTACGTACAATCCAGCGCTCCACATCGGCAAGCTCAATTTGGGGCGCCTCGACCATCTGGGCAAGCTTAGCCAAGTCGTTATCGAGCATGCGAGTGTTTTCACCCGAACGCGAGACGAGCTCCTCGGCGGCCGCCGTCGAGATCGACTTGCCGTGCTGCGTCGCCATCTGCTGCACGCGGCGCGG
>CAVKNR010000168.1:0-3316 GCA_963657575.1 Sodaliphilus sp. | reverse complement strand
AATCACTAGACGCAAGGCCTGGCGAAGCTCGTTATTGGGCAATCGCAAAGCACGGAGCCGATCGCCATGCTCTGGCTCCTCAGTCATATCCGTCGTGAGAAAACCGGACAGATACAGCGCTGTCCACACGCCATCGTCAGGTGAGACATCTGGCTCTGCAGTGCCCAAACAAAGCGGGACCTCAGCACACCCATGGGCCTCGAGCAAATCAAACAAGACCGAAAGGCGGTCGAGATTCCACCCGGCAACTACCCTACTCAGGCAATCCGCATACCCATACAGATCGGCGCGCACAGGCGCCGTGCAGCCTCGGTCCAGAAAACCGATCACACGCGCTGGACTCGAGCAATAGGCCCTACCAAACCGATATCCCTCGAGCCATTCACGCGCATCATCAAGGTATTCCTCGCGCCCAGCATGATTCAACAGAGCCTGGACCTCGGCATCCGAAAAGCCGAACCAACGGTCACACCACGTCGAAAGCGGCGTCGACAGACAATACGAGCAACTGCGCGAAGAAAGCGCCGCTTCGGCAGGACTGGGACGCTCCCCCATCAGACAAGCAAAGCGTAGCGAATGACCCGCGACAGCAATGGCGTCAAACAGCACACGGTCAAGTAGTTCTGCCGGATCGGCGTCGGAAGCGTCCCTCGCGCTCGCACGGCGAGACCACGCCGCATCGTACCCATCAACGAGCAATACAACCTGCTCATCGCAGGCAATCTCCAGCAGCTCTATGAGCACACCGAGCACCGAGTCAACCGCGTCCGCGCTCGCCACGCCACGCGCGACGCGTTCGATGTGACGCACCTTATCTCGAGCTAAATCCGGAGCCTCCAAGAGCGCCAGCAGGCGGGCGCACTCGCCCGAAAGAGCATCGCGCAGGACGTCGGCAACAGCGGGGCCACGCCTCGCAGCACCAGAAAAGTCCAGCGATATCACCGGATAGCAAGCGTACTCATCCCGATAACGCCCGCCGTCCGCATCCCAAATCTGAGCATCGGCAAACGAGCTCCGACCGGTGCGACCGACCGCGGGACGCTCCAGAAAAGCCCTGAGCATCGACAAGTTCATGCTCTTGCCAAAACCCTCGGGTCGACAGCACACCACAACGGACGCGTCGCAGTCCAACACATCGGCAATAAACATGGTCTTATCGATCAGCATGCAACGACCAATGGCATCGGCAAAATCATGTACACCGACCGGCATAACCGCATCATCGACATGGTTGACAAGCCGTACGCCAAAAGTATCGGCACTGTTGCAATACTCCTGTTCAGACACTGTAACTTCTCCCTAAAACGTAGCACGAGGCCCATTGTAGCGAGCAGTTCAAGCACAACGCTGCATCCGTGCAAAGGCATCGGGCAACGGTAGGAACAAAGGCCTTGAGGGGGCATAACAAATCGTTGTGCAACAAAAATGGGGCCCGATGCAACTGCACCGGCCCCCATTGCGAATCTTTAGCTGTCGGGCAACCGAAAGGGACTACTCCTCGGAGTCGTTCTGCCCAGCAGCCTTCTTTTGCTGATCGAGCTTATGCTTACCACTTACGATAGACGTAGCGCCCAGTGTGGCCAAGCTTGCACTGGCAAGGCTCGCCATCACGATCAAGTCGCCCGTCTTGGGCATATTGCCGCCAGATGACTTGGTAGTTGTAGTCGTCGTGGTAGTAGTGGTCACCGTTTTGGAGCCATTTTGCTCTTGGCTCTGGTTGTCGGCACCGCTCTTGTCGTCGTCTTCGGACTGTTTCTTTTCGTCCTCGCCCTGCTGCTTTTCGCCCTCGGTCTTGCTCTTGTCCTTCTCCTCAGATTCAGACTTCTTATCCTTGTCCTTCTCCTCAGAGCTAGAACCCTTATCGGATTCAACCTTCTCGGATGCCTCGTCCTTGGAGTCGCCCTTTGCAGCCTCAGCCTTTTCCGTGGAAACCTGATCAGAGTTGTCCTTGTTCTGGGCCGAGCCGTTATTGACGCCAGCCATCAGCGAAGAACCCAGCGTAGAACCAAGCTGCTCGGAGAAAGAAGGCTTCTTGTCCGGCGAAGCAACGGGAGCGTCCGGCGCCTTATTCGAGTCGTCCTTGGAAGCATCGGAATCAGGGGTTGCGTCAGAGCCAGAGCCGTTGTTAGAGCCGGTGTCAACGGACGAATCGCTCGAGCCGATGGATGAGTTAGAGGTGTCAGCGTCGGTCGAACCAGAAGCGTCGCTGTCCGTATTGCCGGCAGAGCTTGAAGACGAATCGCCCGCAGCAGAGCCGTTCGAATTGGAGCCGTTCGAGGTAGAGCCGTCGTTGGTAGTGCCACCAGCAGAGCCATTACCGTCAGCATCGGTCGAGGGCGCATCCATCCTGTCATCGTTGGCATCGTCACTCGAGTCGTCATTCGAATCAGGTGTCGGCGAGGGCGCCGGTGTGGGCTCGGGCTGCACGGGCGTCGCAGCGGCAGCCTCATCCTCGGCGATAAAAACCAAGCAGTCCTTCAGCTCATTTTTATAACGATTCTTCCAGCCCTCATGATACTGGGGCTGACTCGAAAACTTAGTGGCGACATTGTTGACCACGCTATTGGAGAGCGCCGTCACAAACTCGCGGTCGGACATATCGTTGGAAAGATTCGCCCAGCGGAAAAAGTCCCTGCAGCCACCGGTGCCGCACATGTTGGTGATGCTCCACACCATGCCCTTGACGCAATCGGCGCGGCCCGAAATATCAATGCCCAGGCCGCTCTTGAGCCACGCCTCGGTCACTGCGTAGTAAGAGTTGTACGCATAGGCGTCCTGAAGTGCCGAGAACTCGACAGGATCGATGTTGTAAGCACCCTGGAAAGCCTCTTGCGCGATACGGCCCAGCTCGGTAAATTGGCCGTTCTCGTACATGGCATTGCTCGCGTTGGAAATCTCGCTGCCGCGATCAATCGCATCTTTGAGCATGCCGTACTTGGCAGAATCGTAGTTGTAAACCTGCTTCATAAACGGAATGAGCGACCAGCGGCGATCAAACTGATAGTAGCCCAGTGCGTTATAGCCGTCACCATACGAAAATCCCTGGTTGTAGTTGCCATGGCTCTCGTACTTGGTAAAGTACTTCATCTCGGGAGTCACGTTGACAAACGAAACACCCTGGACCGACCTCAGCACGCCCGAGAAGGACTGCTGGGTGTAGAGACCCTTATCGATATCGGTGGCATCCGAGGCAACGCCCGGCGTGGGCTCCTCGGCAGCGGCGGGTGCCGGCGCGGAAACGGCGCCAAACGAAAGCGCCAACGTCAGGCCCGCGACAATAGCAGAATGCTTGGGCTGCATAAGATCCTCCCTGCAT
>CAVKNR010000167.1:0-3332 GCA_963657575.1 Sodaliphilus sp. | reverse complement strand
ACAAGTGGGTCCTCTGCCACGCCGACAGCCCCAAGGCAGCCGAAGGCGGCTACGTTGGCCTCATCGGCAAGAACCTCGACATCGCCTGCGACTAGAATCTTCTGTCTCGATCTGTAACATCTAGCGGGCTAAATCGTTTCTACCTGTTACAGATTTAGACAAACTGCAGGGGACAGACCGAACAATCTCAATCTGTAACACCAAGCCCGGTTTTGGCGGCCTACCTGTTACAGATCGAGACAAACCGGGCCCAATCCACCACAAAGGTGCCTGTCCCCATTGTGGTGGCTGCCTAGAGTTGGCTGCGCAGGTAGTCAGCCATATATGGTACGGCGAAACGCACGTAACCGCGGCGCGCCTGTTCGATTACGCCGGCGTCGATGAGGCGCCGGCGATACTTTTGTGCGTAGTCCGGTGTGACTGACATGCGCTCGGCCACATCGGAAATGCGCGACACGCCGTCTTCGTCATCGGTCATTGCAGCGAGAAACGCAACATCTTGGTCCGATAGCGCGGCGAGTGTCGTTTCGCACACATCGTTTTCGAAATCGGCCTTTGACGCTTCGATTGCTCCGTCGACTTGCTCTGGCGTTACGTGTTCTCCTGCCTGGCAACGATTGGCGATGTTGTAACCGATGAGCTGCAGCATGTAGGGCGAGCCCTGAGTTGCGCGAGCAGCGTCCAGCCGAAGATTGCCTGGAATATCAAGGTCGAGCTCTTCGAAAGCTCGCTGATAGTAGGCATCCACATCTCCAACTGAAAGCGGTTCGAGCGTGACCTTGCGTGCGCGGTTGAGAAATGTCAGTACGCGGTCGTTGAGTGTCGCGGAGACTGCTCCCGGGAGGCCCGCCATGACGAGCGCGACGTTGAGCCCCTCGCCGACCAGCTCTTGATAGGCGGTGACGAGCTGTCTGATCTCGGGCGAATTGGCCTGGAGCTCATCGATGAGGATGAGGATGCCGTGTCCCTGCTCGGTCAGCTTGCGCGCCAGCTGCGTGAGCTTGAACTGGAAGCTTTTGGTTTCCTGCACATCGCGCGTGAACTCAAGGCCGGCTGAGAAGCCGAAGACGCTCAGGCTGCCGCCCGCAAGTTTGGGGAGATGATGCTTGTTGGCGTAGGGCTCGCCCGCTTCCTGGATCTTCTCAACAATGCGCTCGAGCATATCCTCGGAGGCTACGGTGGGCGTGGCGACAACAAAGCCGAGCTTGCGTGCGCGATCGGCAAGTTCCCACAGCAGAACCGTTTTGCCGCTGCCTCGCTGGCCGAGCATGAGCATAGCCCGGTCTCGATTGCCCGGCTCCTGCTCAAGGCCGGAGATGAATGTCGAAATCACGCTCCCGCGCCCCACCAGATAGGACGGGCGATTTCCAAATGAGGGGGAGAAGATGGTTTCAGTCATGAGTCTCCTTTCCTTTTTTTCCTATTTTTTCCTTTTTTTCCTATTCAGTCAAATATCCCGCCGCCGAAGGCGGCTACGTAGGCCTCATCGGCAAGAACCTCGACATCGCCTGCGACTAGAATCTTCTGTCTCGATCTGTAACATCTAGCGGGCTAAATCGTCTCTACCTGTTACAGATCGAGACAAACCGCCCCCAACCACCACAAAGGTGCCTGTCCCCTTTGTGGTGGTTTGGGCAGGCAGGTATCAAAAAGTGTCAGACGGGGGCGGCTGCCGAGCGCCCGCGTGCGAAAAGAAGTGTCGACCTGCGCCGCTGTCGTTGGGCGAGGCCCTATTTGCGGGGATACTGAAACCACGACAAGCGGCGTATGAAAGGATTGATGCATGGCTTTCCGTAATGACTTCCTGTGGGGCGGCGCGACGGCTGCCAACCAGTGCGAGGGCGCCTATGACGTGGATGGCCGCGGCCTGGCCAACGTGGACGTGGCTCCGCACGGCCCCGAGCGCTACGCGGTGGTCTCCGGCCAGCGCAAGATGCTCGACTTCGAGGACGGCTATTACTATCCCGCACAGACCGGCATCGATTTCTACCACCACTACAAGGAGGACATCGCCCTCTTTGCCGAGATGGGCTTTAAGACCTTCCGCATGAGCCTGGCGTGGACCCGCATCTTCCCCAACGGTGACGAGACCGAGCCCAACGAGGCTGGCCTGGCCTTCTACGAGGACGTATTCCGTGAGTGCCAGGCGCGCGGCATCGAGCCGCTCGTGACCATCACACACTTCGACTGCCCGATTCACCTCATCAAGGAGTACGGCGGCTGGCGCAATCGCAAGCTCATCGACTTCTACAAGAACCTCGCGACCACGATCTTCACCCGCTACAAGGGTCTGGTGAAGTACTGGCTCACCTTCAACGAGATCAATATGATTCTGCACCTGCCGTTTATGGGTGCCGGACTGGTCTTTGAGGAGGGCGAGAACAAGGAGGCCGTCGAGTACCTGGCCGCCCACAACGAGCTCGTCGCCAGCGCTTGGGCAACCAAGATCGCCCACGAGATCGACCCTGAGGTCAAGATCGGCTGCATGCTTGCCGCGGGTAGCTACTACCCCTACAGCTGCCGTCCGGGCGACGTGCGCCAGGCGCAGCTCGACAACCAGGACAACTACTTCTTCGTCGACGTCCAGAGCCGCGGCTACTACCCGGCCTATGCCGTCAAGAAGCTCGAGCGCTTGGGCATCGATGTAGGCATGACGGACGAGGACCGCGAGATCCTGGCCGCCAACACCGTCGACTTCATCAGCTTTAGCTACTACAGCACCCGTTGCTCCGCCGGTGCCGATAACCCCGATGTCGAGCGCACCCAGGGCAACGCCTTTGCCGGCGCCAAGAACCCCTACCTGCAGGAGAGCCAGTGGGGCTGGGCCATCGATCCGCTGGGCTTCCGCATCACCCTTAATGACCTGTACGACCGCTATCAGAAGCCGCTGTTTGTGGTCGAGAACGGTCTGGGCGCCAAGGATGTTGTCGAGGAGGATGGCTCCATCAACGACGACTACCGTATCGACTATCTGCGCCAGCATATTGCCGCGATGCGCGACGCGGTGACCGAGGACGGCGTTGACCTGCTGGGCTACACCACCTGGGGCCCGATCGACCTGGTGTCTGCCGGCACGGGCGAGATGTCCAAGCGCTATGGCTTTATCTATGTGGACCGCGACGACGCCGGCAACGGCACCCTCAAGCGTTCCAAGAAGAAGAGCTTTGACTGGTACAAGCATGTCATTGAAACGAATGGTGAGGACCTTTCCTAAGGAAGCTGAGACACTCGACTTCATAGCCTCCTAACCAAGGTGCCCGGCGAGCAGGTAATGTTCGCCGGGCGCCTTGCCGTCTGCGGATTTTGGGACATGTGGCCCGCTTTTTGAGCCT
>CAVKNR010000166.1:0-3350 GCA_963657575.1 Sodaliphilus sp. | reverse complement strand
CAAGCTCAAGGTCGAGGGCACGGGCGCTATCGAGTATGTGCAGACATGGGGTGTCCAGGGCCGATCCGAGGTGTGGGTTGGTGAGCAGTCGGGCAAGACGCAAGACCGCGGCGAGGTTGTGCCCGCCACCGATTGCGTTGTTGCGTGCGCCAGCGTGGCGCCCAAGGGCAACAAAAAGTACGTGGCACTGACGTTTGACGAGGGTCCGAGCGGCGCCACCAAACAGATCTTGCAGGTGCTCAAGGAAAAGGGCGTCACCGCGACGTTCTTCCTTTCGGGCGATGCGGCCGAGGCCTCGCCTGCCACGGCCAAGGCGATTGTCGACGCCGGGTGCGAGATCGGATCCAACAGCTACAGCGACGATTCGCTCAAGGGTCAGGACCGTGAGGCGGTACGCGAACAGATCACGAAAGGCACCGATGCGATTAAGTCGGCGACCGGCGTGAAGACGATGCTGCTGCGTGCTCCCTACGCTGCCTTTGACGAGCAAAACTGGATTGATGCGATGGACCTGGTCTCCGCCGTGGTCTCGTGGAATATTGACTCGGGCGACTGGCTGCTCAACGGTGCCGACGAGCAGGTCTCGACGGTGCTCGATTCGGTGACGCCGGGCAATATCGTGCTGCTCACCGATAGAGACGAATGCGCTGAGCAGACACTCGAGGCGCTGCCGCAGATTATCGACGGCCTCATTGCCGACGGCTACAAGATCGTGACGCTCAGCGACCTGGTCAAGACGGACACATCGCTGAGCAAAAAGCTCACCTCGCTGACGAAGGCCACCATGCCCAAGGACGCCGTGTTCCCCCAGCTTGCCGAGGACGACGACACCACAGAGTAGTTATTGGGTAGTCATTTAAGAACGTCCCCAATGGCTATGTCACGGATACGTCAGTGTTTGGTATGCCTGCAATGTGCAGCGCATAAATTCGGTGCCGCAGCGCGATGCTGATGCTATAGTTACTGCGGTTAATGAGGGTCAAGAGAAAGGTTACAGGTGAAATCCAAACCTCGACCATACAGTCGATGACCCCATGCAGGTGCTTTCTGCGCGTGCACGGGGTGTGAGCGCCGAGCGGCGTGCCGCCCGCGCATGCGTATACATATCGAAAAGTCCACGGATTGCGTGCCGGCATGGTCGCGCGGTCCGCAGGAATAATGATGGGGAGCACCATTGAATTATCTGAGTGAGATGCTCAAATTGCCGGTCTTGGACGTCGACGGCGAAAAGCTCGGCGTGGTTAACGATTTTGGCATTGCAACCGGCGAAGTTTTTCCGCACGTGACGTCGCTCGCGTTCCGTGGTCCCGGCAAGACGCCGTTTATGATCAGTTGGCGCAAATGGGTCGACCGTATCGACGAGACGGGTGTACACCTTAAGACGTCGGCCACCGAAATCCGTTTTTCGTACCTGCAGCCGACCGAGCTGTTGCTGGCGCGCGACGTTCTCAATAAGCAAATTGTCGACACGCAGGGCATGAAGGTCGTGCGCGTAAACGACATCAAGTTTTCCATGTCGGGCGAAAATCAGCTGCGCCTGCTGGGTGCCGAAGTTGGCGCTCGCGGTCTGCTGCGCGCGATCAGCCCCACACTCGAGCATGTCGTCGAGGGCTTTATGAAGCACCTGGGCAAGCCGCTCAGCGAGGACATTATCGCCTGGTCTTACATGGACCTGCTCGATCGCTCGACTAAGAACATCCAGCTCTCGGTGTCGCACAAGACGCTTGGCGAGCTGCATCCTGCTGACATCGCTGACATCATCGAGCAGCTCGACCCGCGCCTGCGCGCGCAGGTGTTCGCGCAGCTCGATACGGCACAGGCCGCCGAGGCCATCTCGGAGTTCGATGATGACGAGCTCATGACCGAGATGCTCGAGGGCCTGTCCGATACCGACGCATCGTCGATGCTTGCCATGATGGACCCGGACGATGCTGCCGACCTGATCGACGAGCTCGATTATGAGAAGGCCGAGAAGCTCCTGCGCCTGATGGGCGTCAAGGAGGAGAAGGCGATTCGTAACCTGCTGGGCTATGAGGACAACACCGCCGGCCGCATCATGACCTCGGAGTTTGTCTCGCTGCCCGCCACGGCGACGGTCGGCGATGCCATCGAGGCGATTCGCAAACTCGATGAGGACTTCGAGAGCGTCTATTACGTCTATACCGAGGATCCGAGCGGCATGCTGACGGGCGTGCTCTCGCTGCGCACGCTGATCGTGGCCGACCGCGACGCCACGCTGGGCCAGCTCGCCTATCGCGATCTGGTCTATGTGTCGCCCGACGAGGACCAGGAAGACGTGACGGACGAGATGACCAAGTACGACCTGGTTGCCATCCCTGTCTGCGACGAGAACCGTCATATCCTGGGCATCGTGACCTTCGACGACGCCATGGACGTTATCGCCGAGGAGCATCAGGAGGACCTGCAGATCGCCGGTGTCGGTTCGGGCGATAGCGCGTCGGACGACTCGACGAACGTGCTCAGCTGGTTCGTGCATCGTCAGTACTGGGTCGTCGTGTGGGGCATCGCCTCGTGCATTATGGCGACGGTGCTGGGGACGGCGCTGGGCTCCGCGCATCTGGTGGTGTTCCCCATGTGCGCCATGCCGCTCGTGCTGCTTGCTGCCTCGCGCATGGTGTCGTTCGTCAAGAACTACTTTTTGGAGTACGACGGCCACGACGACGAGCCCAAACCGTACCTGGGATTCTTCTTCCAGAGCACGGGTATGGGCCTGATCCTTTCGCTCGTGACCTACCTGTGCGCGCAGCTGGTGCGCACCGCCGCGTTCCTCGATGCCCCTATGTTTGAGGAGCAGCTCTTTACCGGCTGCTTTAACATCACGGCCATCATCTGCCTGGTGGGCAACATGAGCGCCGTGATTTACCTGATGGTGCTGTTCTGGCGCGACGAGCATGATCTCAACACGTCGGGCACCGCCATGAACGTCATCGCCGTCATGATCTCGTGTGTGGCGTACTGCATCGCCGCGGTGCTGCTCACCATGTCGGTCATGGGGTAGGTGGTCGCGTGCAAAATACGAAGCAAAAGCCGAGCACCAAGCAAAAGCTGACCATCGCGGCCATCTTTGGAGCCATGGGCCCCGGTCTTCTGGCGGCGCTTTCGGGTAACGACGCCGGCGGCATCGCCACGTATTCCAGCGCGGGCGCCAGCTATGGCTATAAGATGCTCTGGATGCTTCCCGTCATGACTGTGCTGCTTATCGTGACGCAGGAGACCGCGGCGCGCTGCGGATGCGTCACGGGTAAGGGCCTGGCGTCGCTCATTCGCGAGCGCTTTGGCGTGCGCAAGAGCGTGCTGGCCATGGCGGCGCTGTTGATCGCCAACACGGC